>JAKECL010000049.1 GCA_030460725.1 Propionibacterium sp. | reverse complement strand
GCCGGGGGCGCCACCCCCCCCAACACCCCCCGCCCCACCCCCCCCCCCCCCCCGGGGGGGGGGCCCCCCGCGCGGGGGGCCCCCGCCCGTGGGCGCCACCAGGATGTGGCTCCCTGCGCTCAGCCCTTCGAGCCCAGGGTCACCTGCACCTTCTGGATCGCCCCGTCCCGGGCAATCTCCAGGGTGACGGAGTCCCCACCCTTGTAGCGACGCACATATCCCGACAGGGACTTCGCCGAGGAGACGGGGCTGCCATCCACACTGAGGACCACGTCCCCCTGCTTGATACCTGCCTCGTCGGCGGCCCCGCCGTCGGTCACCGAGGCGACCTGGGCTCCGACGCGGGTGGTGCCGTCGACGGTGGCCGTCCCGGACTGGATCGTCACGCCCAGCACCGCGTGGTCCACCTTGCCGGTGGAGATCAGCTGGTCGGCCACCGACTTCACGAGGTCGGAGGGGATGGCGAACCCCAGCCCGATGGAGCCCGAGGAGTCACTCGAACTTGACAGGGAGGCGATCGAGGAGTTGATGCCGATCACCGCACCGGTCGTGTCGAACAGTGGACCACCGGAGTTGCCGGGGTTGATGGAGGCATCGACCTGGATGGCATTGGTGATGACCGACTCCGTGGCGCTCTGCTGCTGGTTCTGCTGGGGCAGCTGCCCGAAGGGGTCATTGGGATCCGTCTGCTGCTGGCTCTCGGAGGTGGAGACCTCCACGGGCCGGTTGAGTGCGGAGATCACACCTGTGGTCACCGTGTCGGACAGTCCCAGGGGTGAACCGATCGCCATGACGGACTGGCCCACGGTCACCGCGCTGGAGGATCCGAAGGTCGCCACGGTGAGGTCACTGGGCGGGTTCGTCAGTTGGATGACGGCGAGGTCGGTGGTCTGGTCGGAGCCCACGATGCTGGCCTCATAGACCCGCCCGTCGGACAGGGTGACGGTGATGGACCCACCGGAGGACTGGGCGGTCGTCGATGCGCCACCGGAGGCGGAGACCGCAGCGGAGATCACGTGGTAGTTCGTCACGATGTGGCCGGAGGCGTCATAGACCACACCCGACCCCACATCGGAGCTCGTCTGGGACTGGACGGTGATCGTCACGGTCGCCGGGGACACCGCAGCGGCGACCGCCTCCCAGTCAGGGGCATTGCCGGAGGACTGGACGGGGCTGACCGTCTGGGAAGCCGACTGGGTCGTGGTGGGGGTCGGTGTCGAGGCCGACTGCCGGCTGCCTCCACTGATCGCCCAGGTGCTGCCCACGGCGATCATGGCCGTGACGACCATGGCGATGACCAGGGCCATCCACCCCGGACCCTTCGCGGTGCGCCGCGACGTGCCCACCGGCGAGGGCGCAGCCCCGGACGACTGCGGGAACTGGGTGTAGGCACGTGGGTCGCCCTGCGGTGGCACCCCATAGGCGGAGGCACCCCAGGGCTGGGACCCGCTCCCCGACGGTTGGGACGCGGGCTGGGCGGGTCCCCCGTACTGCGGGTTCCCGGGAGCACCCGGCGGCGCACCTGGCTGGTGTCGGGCCGCGGGGGGCTGACCGGTGGCCCGGGACCCTGCTGTGTCGGTGGCCGGCTGCCCGCTCCACCCCTGCGCCACGCGTTGGTCCCGCGGGTCCCGGGAGGGGGCCGTCCCCGGCGTCGTCCAGGGGGAGGGTGCACCTGCGCCGGATCCGGCGCTCCCCTGCCCACGGGAGGTCGAGGGGTCGCCCCCCGACACAGGCAGCTCGCGGGTCGGCTCCGGTGACGAGGGCGGCTCCCCACCTGTGCCCGTGGGCAGTTCCTCGGTGGGCGCGCCCGGGGTGAACGCTGAGGAGGAACCAGCCGATGCGCCAGGGTCCTGTGCGGCACCCGGAGTGGCTGCGGCATCCGGGGTGGTTGCGGCGGATGAGTCGGGTGGACTGGTGACGGGCTCATCCGAAGGTCCGGGACGCCACGCCTCCTGCGGTGTCGGTGTGGTGGGCGACTCAGCGTCGTCGGGGCGGTTCTCGCTCATGAGGGGTCCTTCTCTCCGGGGTCCTGTTGCGACCATTGTGGGCCCGGATCGTCGCCGTTCGCTGAAACCTTTCTGGACATTGCCTGAAACCGTGGAGTCGCACCTCCCGGGCTGGTGTGGATCACCGGTGCCCCCCTTCACGCAACGGTGGCGCCACATTCACTCCCCCGTGCGGGAGGGCGCTCCGGTCGACGCTCGCGGACCCGCCGAGAGTGCATCCCGCTCCTCATCGGGGGCCGCCGCCAGGCGGGCCAGCGCTCTGGGGTCTCGCCACACCCGGATGTGCACCACGGACAGACCACGTATCGGCTCCGCGAGCAGTGCCTCCAGCTGCACCTGCGTGTCCACCTCCTGGTAGGCCACGCCGTAGGCACGGGCCAGGTCCTCCACGGACGCCACCTGAGGTGTGGCGAACCAGCGCGGGTAGTCCCCGGCATACTCCGGTCTCCCGTGCTCAAGCCCTGCGAAGATCGCGCCCCCGTGGTCATCCACCACCAGAACCTGCACGTCCACCATTTCTGCGCCCTCGGTGGCAGCCAGGGAGGAGGCGTCGTGGAAGAAGGTGAGGTCACCCATGAGCGCACGCACCGCCTGTCCACTGCCCCACGCCAGACCCCGCGCCGTGGCGATGGTGCCGTCGATGCCTGCGAGACCCCGGTTCGAGACGACGTCGGCGCGGCCCGGGGCACCGGCCACCAGGTCGACGGCCCGGATCGGGGTGGAAGCTCCCAGGAGCAGCACACCGGGAGGCGCCTCCCACACCGTGGCGGCCACCGACGCCTGGGTCAGCTCACCCTCGGACTGGAGCTCGGCGCGGACCCGTTCCCCCACACGCGCGCCCACCCGACGCCAGGACTGCCTCCACGCATGGTCCTCGTGGGGGGCGACCGGATCCAGGAGGGCACCCACCACCACGTCCGCGTGTCCCGCGGGGTCCGTCCAGGACGGGCTCGGTGAGTGGACGACCAGTCGCACGCCCTCGCGCGCCATCAGCGCCGAGACCGGACGTGAGAGGGTCGGGCGACCGGTCAGGACCACCTGCTCGATGCCGTCGCCCGGTGCGCCGGGAGCGAGCAGTGCCTGCTGGTGGGGCACCCACGCAGGGCTCGTGGTCACACCCGAGCTCGGCTCAGCCAGCAGGGGGATGTCCGCCAGACGCGCCCACTCCCCCGCCCGGGGATCCGCCCCGTCACCTGCCACCACCACCGTGCGCAACCCCGGGTCGATGACCTCCTCCCAGGCAACCGGTTGCAGCGGGAAGGGGCGCACACCGACCCCTGAGGTCCCGGCCGCGAGTCGGGACGCAGGAGCGGAGCACACAGCCTCCGCGCCCCCAGCGACACCTGAGATCGGTGTCAGCCCGCTGCGTCGTGTCGCGGGGTCGGGGACCAGTGGGTCGCGGAAACCGACATTGAGGTGCACGGGCCCGGGCTCCCCTGTGGGGGCCCCGATCGCCGTGGCCACCACGCGCGTGACCAGGGCAGTCAGGCGCCGGTCCGAAAGGGTCCCGGCCGGGACATCCCAGGTGGCTCGTACATGGGGTCCGAAGATTCCTGGCTGCGTCGTCGTCTGGGAGGCCCCCACACCGCGCAGTTCGAAGGGCCGGTCCGCGCTGACCACGATGAGCGGGAGGCCGGAGTGGCAGGCCTCGGCGACCCCGGCGTGGAGCTCGGCCACCGCTCCGCCCGAGGTCGTCACCACGGCCACCGCGCGAGCCCCCGCCAGCGTGACCGCGGCCGCGCGCCCGGCCACACCCGCGCAGGACGCGGCGTCGCCCTCGTCAGGAAGGTTGTCCTGCCCCCCTGAGTGGGACCGCGGCGGGACACGCCCGTCCATCAGGGGGGTGTCGGGCCGAGACCCCCGTCCCCCGCAGTCCTGCAGGGTGGGGACGCCTGTCCCGAGCATTCCCGCCCGTGAGAGACCCACGGCGACGAAGGCTGCGCCGCGCTCGTCGAGGCGGACGTGGACGCGGACCTCGCCTCTGCGCTCGGCATCCGCGAGCGCGTAGGCCAGCGGGGCGCTGCGCGAACCCGGGCAGTAGACGACGTCGTGCACGCCGCTGGCCACCAGGGCGGAGACCAGGCCCTCGGCGAGGAGCTGGGAGTCGTGGGCGCTCACCGCGCATTCCCCCTGCCTGCGCCTGCCGAATGGGCCAGCAGTGCCTGGCACATGGCCTCCAGACGATCACGCCAGCGCTCCTCCAGCCCGTCAGGCAGGGGATGGGCGCCGACCAGTGACTCCTCGGGAGCAACCTCCCGCACGGCGAGGGCGCCGCCAAGGGGCAGCAGGGGCTGTTCGGTGACGTCGGCGGCCAGGAGCTGGGCGGTGGCCAGCCCACAGGCGTGGCGAAGCTCCGGCAGGGCAGCCGCGGCCCGGACCCCCGCGGCCAGGCCCACGGAGGACTCCAGGGCGGAGGAGATCACGACCTCCAGCCCGGTGTCGTGGGCGATCTGGAGGGCACGTGTGACACCGCCCAGGGGCGCGACCTTCACCACGGCGATGTCCGCAGCCCCCGCTCGCGCCACCGCCAGCGGGTCCTCGGCACGTCGGATCGACTCATCCGCGGCAATGGGGACGTCGACCCTGCGACGCACCCGGGCCAGTTCCTCCACACTCGCGCAGGGCTGCTCGACGTACTCCAGCCCGCCTGCCGCGTCGTCGAGGGCGCGGATGGCCTCCACCGCCTGGGGCAGTGTCCACGCGGCGTTCGCGTCCACGCGGATGCGGGCGGCGGCGCCCACGGTCTCCTGCAGTGCCTCGCGCACGGCGGCGACGCGTTCGACGTCCTCGGCCAGGGCGGTGCCGGGATCGGCGACCTTGACCTTTGCGGTGGTGCACCCCCCGCTGTGGCGCACGCGACGGGCGGCGTCCTCCGAGGAGCACACGGGAATGGTGACATTGACCGGCACCTCGGCGCGCACCGGCAGGGGTGCGGGCCGGGTGGCCTCCTGGATCGCTGCGGCCAGCCAGGCCGAGGACTCCACGGCGTCGTAGTCCCAGAAGGGCGCGGCCTCCCCCCATCCGGCGGGGCCGTGGAGCAGGATCCCGTCGCGCGCGGTGACCCGGCGGAAGCGGGTCACCATGGGCAGGTGGTGGACGAGGATGCGATCAACCCCCTCCAGGGCCTCGCGCGCGGGGGTGGACAGGGAGGTGGGATCGACCTCGACGAGGGCGGCCCGGGGTGCTGGCACATGCATGGGCACATTGTGCCCACCAGGGAGCGCGCGATGCGAGACAGCTGCAAGCGGGACACCTCCGGCACATAGGCTGGACCCATGGTGTACGTCGCATTGGTGGTCGGGATCCTCGCCGGAGGGGGAAGCCTGTGGCTGCGCCGGGGCTCACCCGCCTCACGGTGGTGGGAACGCTCCACCGGCATCGTGGACGAACGCTTCGCCTTCGCCACCTTCCCCGGACTGGCACTGCTGCTGACGGGCGTCGGCATCCTGGCCCTGGCAGGTCTTGCCGGTCAGGGGGTCCTGCTGTGGGTGGTGGCCACGATCGGCGCGGTCCTGACCCTGGGCGGCCTGGTGCTGACCTTCATGGGTTTGCGCCGCAGCCGACTGCCCGGGTGGCTGCTGCCCGAGTGGCGCAGGGACCGGGACCGCTGAGCCGGTCTCCCCGGCCAGCCCGCAGACAGCCGACAGCCACCCCGCAGAAACACCGCAGACAGCCCGCAGGCACCGCGCCCGCACAGCACCCGGGTTGATCGGCAGGCCCCTCGTCGCGGGGATCCGCCGCCCATTGGCCGGGCACGGTCGATCCGGTGGATGGCTCGAGTGCCGGGGTCTCAGGCCCTCCCCAGGGCGGAGACCATCGCTGCCTTGATCGTCGGCATGCGGTTCGCAGCCTGGTCGAAGACGATGGAGCGGGGGCCTTCGAACACCTCGTCGGAGACCTCGATGCCCTCCAGTCCGAACTGTTCGTGGATGTGGCGACCGACCTCGGTGCCCAGGTCGTGGTAGGCGGGCAGGCAGTGCATGAACCTGGCCTGCGGCCCCGCGAGTGACATGAGACGCTCATCCACTCGGTAGTCGTGGAGCAGGTCGATGCGCTGGGCCCACACCTCCTTCGGTTCCCCCATGGAGACCCAGATGTCGGTGTGGACGAAGCCCACGCCCTCCACCGCCGCGGTGTCCTCGGTGACTGTGACCCGGGCACCTGACTGAGCGGCGCGCTCATTGGCCGCATCGATGACATCCTGGGCGGGCCACAGTTCCCTCGGTGCCACGATGCGCACGTCCATCCCGAGGATCGCCCCGTTGACCAGCAGGGACCGCCCCATGTTGAAGCGGGCGTCCCCGACGTAGGCATAGGAGATCTCGGAGTCGGGGCGACCCGCCGAGTGCTCGCGCATGGTGAGGGTGTCGGCGAGCATCTGGGTGGGGTGCCAGTCGTCGGTGAGCCCGTTGAACACCGGCACCCCGGAACGCTTCGCCAGGGTGTCGACATGGTCCTGGAGGTCACCGCGGTACTCGATGCCGTCGAAGAGACGCCCCAGGACGCGGGCGGTGTCGGCGACTGACTCCTTGTGCCCCATCTGGGAGCCCGCCGGATCCAGGTAGACGGTGTGGGCGCCCTGGTCGGCAGCGGCCACCTCGAAGGAGCACCGGGTCCTGGTGGAGGTCTTGGCGAAGAGCAGTGCAATGTTCAGCCCCCGCATGTACTGGATCTCTCGGTGCTCGGCCTTCGCGGCCTTCAGCAGTGCGGAGAGGTCCAGGAGGTCCCGCCACTCCTGTCCCGTGAAGTCGAGTTCGCGCAGCAGGTGCTGGCCGGGGTGGAACAGGGAGGAGGCATCACTGGTCATGGCGGTCACGCTAGCAGTCGACAAGCCCCGGTCGCGGTGGGTGACCACCGGGGACCCAGGGTTCCTGTGTCCCTCACCCCGAGGCTGGGCCACCCGCCTGCGGAGCCCGACCCCCGCCCTGCGCGTCGCCCTCGTCGGGGCCGGTGGAGGAGGGAAGGCCACTGTCCAGCCGGGCACGGTCGATCATCGCGTCGACCACCCGGCGCCCGTCCGGTTGGGGACGGGTGAGGACGCGGAGCGAGGCCAGCGAGGCGAGGACCACCACCACGATCCCGGCGACATTGAAGTGGGACAGGAGAACCCAGACCACCAACGCCATGTAGAGCCCCGCGTATCCGGTGATGACGCGCCGGGTGGGCCCCGGGGGGAACTGGTCGCGCAGACGCTTGAAGGCGGTGGTGACCAGGGGGAGCGCCATGAGACCCAGGCTCCCCAGCCCCACTCCCTGCCCACGCAGCATGAGGGCCACGGCCACGGGCCACATGCCGAATGACAGGAGCAGGGCACGCCGGGAGGCTCCCTCCCCCAGGGGGAGGAGACGCTCGAACTGCCCCTTCGCCCGGTCCATGTCCCCTGTCCGTCTCGACGCCTGCTGCCGGGCGCCGGGTCGGGCACCCGCTCCAGCGTATCCCGGGGGTCGAGGATCGACACCGTGTCGGGGAAGGCAGGGAGGCCGCAGTGCGCACGTACCCTGTCCCCATGAGCGCACTCCCCTTCGTCTCCGACACCTTCGACGCCTCCCGCTGGCGGGAGGTCGAGGGCTTCGACCTCCACGACCTCACCTACCACCGCGGGATCTCACGGGGGGAGGAGGTCGACGGGCGACCCGCTGGCTCGGACCTGCCCTGGGTGCGCATCGCCTTCGACCGCCCCGACATCCGCAACGCATTCCGCCCCCTCACCGTCGACGAGCTCCACCGATGCCTGGACCATGCGCGGATGACCAGCGACGTCGCGGCCGTGATCCTCACCGGCAACGGGCCCTCCGCGCGCGATGGCGGCTACTCCTTCTGTTCGGGGGGCGACCAGAGGGTGAGGGGCACCGACGGCTACCACTATGAGATCGAGGGCGCGGACCCCGAGGCACCCACCGCCACCCGGCGCGAACAGGTGGATCCGGCCCGCGCCGGCCGCCTGCACATCCTGGAGGTCCAGCGCCTGATCCGCACCATGCCCAAGGTCGTCATCGCCGTTGTGCCCGGGTGGGCGGCCGGGGGCGGGCACAGCCTCAACGTCGTGTGCGACCTGTCGGTGGCGTCCCTGGAGCACGCGGCCTTCATGCAGACCGATGCCAATGTCGGCTCCTTCGACGCGGGCTACGGTTCGGCGCTGCTGGCGCGCCAGGTGGGTGACAAGCGGGCGCGGGAGATCTTCTTCCTGGCGCAGCGCTACGACGCGTCGACCGCGGAGCGCTGGGGCGTGGTCAATGCCGCCGTCCCCCATGCGCAGCTGGAGGATCGGGCCCTGGAGTGGGCGCGCACGATCGCGGGCAAGTCCCCCCAGGCGATCCGCATGCTGAAGTTCGCCTTCAACCTGGCTGACGATGGCCTGGCCGGCCAGCAGGTCTTCGCGGGAGAGGCCACCCGCATGGCCTACATGACGCCCGAGGCCCAGGAGGGCCGCGACGCCTTCCTGGAGCACCGCGCACCCGACTGGTCCGCGCATCCCTACTACTACTGAGTGTCGGTGACGGGGACGTGGAAAGCGGAAGGGCCGGACTCGCCGGGTGGACGCCGGCGCTGGGGCCGGGGCTGGCGGTGATGGTCACACTGGCGGGATGTGGCACGCCGGTCACCCCGGTTGCCTCACCAGGGATCCCCTCAGAATCTGCACAGTCGGGAGGCCCGGGCCCCGGAGCGACTGTCCCAGGACCCGACAGCACCACGACGTCCTCGCCCGCTCCGCGTCCGGCCAACGCCCCGCCATGTGGCACCGGTGACCTGACCTTCGTCGCGGAGAACGCCGTCTTCGCGATCAACAGGAGAGAGCTCCAGCTCCGGGCCACCAACCACTCCTCCAACGCGTGCGCTGTGAGCGGCCGCCCGATCCTGCACCTGGACCTGGACGGCGAGGACCTCGGCATCTCCACGCTCGACCACCTCGACGGGCGCACCGC
>JAKECL010000048.1 GCA_030460725.1 Propionibacterium sp. | reverse complement strand
AGGACCTCGAGCGCATCGCGGACGCCGCCTGTGGAGCCGGGGACGTTGACGACCAGGCACCGGTGGGACCCGAGCGTGAGGATCCCCGACCGGCCCCGCGAGAGCACGGCGGTCGCCACTCCCCGGTCGGCGCCGTGGCGGCGCAGCGCGTCGGCGATCCCGGGGACCTCCGCGTCCAGCAGGCCCTCCATGGCCTCCGGTGTGACATCGCGGGGGGAGAGCCCGGTGCCGCCCGTGGTCACCACGACATCGGCACCAGCCGCTGCCTCCCGGACGGCGTCCCGGATGGCGGGGATGTCGTCCGCGACGGTGGAGACCAGGGAGGCGTCGAAGCCCGAGGCGCGCAGCCCCTGCACCGCGGTGGGGCCCGACACGTCCTCGCGCTCCCCCCTGGAGGAGCGGTCCGAGACGGTGATGACGGCGATGGTTGCGTCCATGGGGACAGCCTGTCACGTGCCGGGCACCGGCAGCGCGGAGGAACACCGGGGCACCCCGCAGGTGGCTCCAAGGCTGACCCGGGTTCGCTCAGGGACGATTTGCGGCCCATTCGGGGCGAGGGAGGTGGATACGCGGGCGGATGGCGTATGTGGGCCCGCACCTGCGGTATCCTTCCGAGGTGTTCGAGTACCGAGTGGCAGAGGTCGCCAGCCTGCTGGGGGTCAGCGACGACACCGTGAGACGGTGGACCGAGGAGGGCAGGATCGCCTCGCGCAGGGACGAGGCGTCACATGTGTGGGTCGACGGCCCCAGCGTGGCCGCCTTCCTCACCGAGCGCTCCCAGGCGTCCCGGCTCCCCGGCATCGACGAGTCCAGTGACACGCGTTCGCTGCGCAACCACTTCACCGGCATCGTGACCTCCGTGATCTCCGACCGGGTGATGAGCCAGGTGGAGCTGCGGTGCGGCCCCTTCCGGGTCGTCTCCCTGATCTCCACCGAGGCCGTCCGCGAGATGGGCATCGAGGTCGGCCGGATCGTGGTCGCCGACGCCAAGGCGACGAACATCTCATTGCACCTCCCACCGAGGAAGAGCTGATGTCCCACTCACTGTGTTCACGAGTCCTCACCGTCACGATCGCCGCAACCGCGGCGCTCGGCGCACTCACTGCCTGTACCGCTGGGGCAGGGCAGTCCGGTTCCACCCAGTCGGGTGAGGCCGGGTCCGGCACCTCGGAGGCGGGCGGCGCGACGGTGGTCGTCTTCGCCGCAGCCTCCCTGAGCAAGGCCTTCCCCGAGATCGTCGACGAGGTCTTCACCCCGGCGAACACCGGGGCGGGGATCTCCTTCTCCTTCGCCGGGTCCAAGGACCTCGTGGAGCAGATGGGAGCCGGCGCCCCCGTGGACGTCTTCGCCTCGGCGGATGCCACGAACATGGAGACGGCCACGACCGAGGGACTCGTGGGCTCCTCCGGCTCCTTCGCCTCCAACACCCTCACCCTGGTGACCCCTGCGGACAATCCCGGAGGGATCACGGGTCTCGACTCCTCCCTGGAGGGTCATTCCCTGGTGGTCTGCGCAGAGGGAGTGCCCTGCGGCAATGCCACGAAGAAGCTGACGGAGAAGCTCGGGATCACCCTGAGCCCCGTCTCGGAGGAACAGAGCGTGACCGATGTCCTCGGCAAGGTCACGAGTGGCCAGGCCGATGCGGGGATCGTCTACGTCACCGATGCCGCCTCCGCGGGTGACCAGGTCACGACCATCCCCATCGCGGGCGCGGACGCCGTGGTCAACGACTACCGCATCGCCGTCACCTCCTCCACGACCCACTCCGCCCAGGCCCAGGCCTTCGTCGACGCGGTGAACTCTCCCGAGGGTCAGGCCATCCTCGCCCGCTACGGATTCGGCTCCCCCCTCCAGTGAGTTCTGGCCCGGGCGACGTGGTGGGGCAGGTGGGGCGGCGCCGGGGGGCGACGCGCCCCGCGGGGTGTTCGGTGGGGGCTGCCCGCGCCCCGGGGGGGCCCGCGAGTCCATTCCCGCCGCCTTCGGCAATGGGTGCGCCATGAGGGAATTGAACCCCCAACCCGCTGATTAAGAGTCAGCTGCTCTGCCAATTGAGCTAATGGCGCTCGATCCCTGTTCCGCTCACGCGGTACCGGGACAGTGCGCCATGAGGGAATTGAACCCCCAACCCGCTGATTAAGAGTCAGCTGCTCTGCCAATTGAGCTAATGGCGCATGTCTTTCGACGGGAGCCAACTCTACCCTGCCTCCCGCCCCGTGGCAAAAGTAGGTGGCACCGGTCCACTTCCGGATCCTCCGATACAGCCGTGTCCGGGCCGGGCGGGCACGGGTACTGGGGGCTCCATCGGTACGATCGTGCGGGACTGGTCGTCGCCTCCAGCGACTAGGGTGGACCTGGTCACGATCCGGAGGTGGAGGATGTCACGCAGGTCATCGCAGGGGAGTGCGCCCGGAGCGCACGCCTCCTCAGGTGCGCCCTCGACCCTGGCCTCGACGGTGACCCAGGACTACCTGAAGGTCATCTACGCCGCGGAGGAGTGGGGAGGGCAGGGCATCTCCATCACGGATCTCGCCGCCCACATGGGGGTGGTGGCCTCCACGGCGTCGGAGACGGTGCGACGCCTCACCGAGCAGGGGCTGGTCGTCCACGAGCCCTACCAGCTGGTCCACCTCAGTGACCGGGGGCGTGAGACCGCGGTGGCCATGGTGCGCCGGCACCGCCTGTTGGAGACGTACCTCCATGAGAGGCTCGACTTCGAGTGGGATGAGGTCCACCGCGAGGCCGAGGTCCTGGAACACGCCATCTCCGACACCCTGTTGGAGCACCTCGACCGCGCCCTCGGCTACCCGATGCGCGATCCGCACGGCGACCCCATCCCCGCCGCCGACGGCACCTGGTTCGCCCCGCCCATGCGCCCCGTCGACGACCTTGAGGAGGGCAGACCCGCTGTCGTCGTGCGGATCTCGGATGCCTCCTCCGACATGTTGCGACACCTGGAGACCTGCGGTGTGGTCCTGGACGCGCACCTGGAGGTCCTGCGTCGCAACACCGCCATCGGCACCACCCGTGTGCGGGTCACCCCGCCGTCGTCGTGGACGCCGGGTGCACTCACCCCGCACCCCGAAGGGACGGCGGCGGGGGAGCCCACTTATGTGGTGGAACTGGGGACGGTGGCGACATCGGCCGTCTTCGTGGCCCAGGGTTCCGACACCGAGCCCACGCGCTCGGGGCGCCCGGCCTGACCCGGGCACCACGTCACGCCAGCGTCGGCGAGTCGACCTCCGCAGGAACGTTCGCCCCGTGGCCCGAGGCCACCAGCGCCTCGCGCAACAGTGTGGCCGTGCGGTCCAGTTCCTCCTCCGGCACGGAGCGGGCATTCACGAAGGCCACGTCCGCCTCGGAGTGCATGGGGATGACGTGGAGGTGGGTGTGGGGCACCTCGAAGCCGGCGATGATCAGTCCGGCCCGCGGTGCGTCGAACGCCTGCTCCTGAGCCAGGCCGATGGTGCGGGCCACCGCCATCAGATGGGTCGCCACCTCCTGCGGCGCATCCGTCCACGCGGCCCAGGGATGGCGGGGGACCACCAGGACGTGGCCCGGCGCGATCGGCTCGATGGTGGAGAAGGCGACGCAGACGTCGTCGGCCCACACGAAGCGACCCGGGAACTCTCCGGAGATGATCTTCTCGAAGACAGTGCTCATGGTCACCATTGTCCCTCTTCGAGCCTGCGTCCGGCGCATGGTCGCGCCCCGGGGCGTCCATGCACGTGCGATAGCCTTGACGCTGAATTCTTCACAGACGGAGGGACTGGACGATGGCCGCAGGGGACAGCGTGGAACCGGAGCACCGCTACTCGGCGTCGCTGGCGGGATCGGTGGAGGCGAAGTGGCAGGACCTGTGGGAGGAACGCGGCACCTTCGCCGCCGACAATCCCGTGGGCGACCTGGCGGGGCCACTGGCCGAACATCGCCCCTACTTCGTCATGGACATGTTCCCCTACCCCTCGGGCAAGGGGCTGCACGTGGGCCACCCTCTGGGCTACATCGCCACCGACACCGTGGCGCGCTACCACCGCATGAAGGGCGACAACGTCCTCTACACCATGGGCTTCGACGCCTTCGGCCTGCCTGCCGAGCAGTACGCCGTCCAGACCGGGCAGCACCCCCGCATCACCACTGAGCAGAACATTGCCAACATGCGCCGCCAGTTGCGCGCCCTGGGTCTGTCCCACGACCTGCGTCGCAGCTTCGCCACCACCGATGACGACTACGTGCGCTGGACGCAGTGGATCTTCCTCCAGATCTTCAACTCCTGGTACGACCCGGAGGCCCCCAATGCGGAGGGCGGCACCGGACGTGCGCGTCCCATCGCTGAGCTGGAGGAACAGTTCGCCTCCGGTGCCCGCCCCACTCCCGATGCCCGCCCCTGGGCGGACCTCGACGCTGCGGAGCGGGAGGGGGTCCTGGGTGGGTACCGACTGGCCTACATCTCCGAGGCGCCCGTGAACTGGTGCCCGGGGCTGGGGACGGTCCTGGCGAATGAGGAGGTCACCTCCGAGGGTCGTTCCGAGCGCGGCGACTTCCCGGTCTTCAAGCAGAAGCTGCGCCAGTGGATGATGCGCATCACCGCCTACGGTGACCGGCTCACCCATGACCTGGAGCGCATCGACTGGCCGGACAAGGTCCGCTCCATGCAGGCCCACTGGATCGGGGAGTCCCACGGCGCCACCGTCGTCTTCCGCGTCCCCGGGGTCACTCCCTTCAGCATCGACGAGGGCGTCGCCAGCGCGCCCTCGGCCACCTCCGAGGCGGCGCTGGAGGTCTTCACCACCCGCCCCGACACCCTCTTCGGCGCGACCTTCATGGTGGTCTCCCCCGAGCACCCGCTCCTGGGGGCGGAGGGCGCCGACGCGCGCGGGCTGTCGGTGCCGGCCTCGTGGCCGGAGGGCACTCGCGAAGCCTGGACGGGCGGTTTCGCGACTCCCGGGGAGGCGGTGGCGGACTACCGCGGGCGCGCGGCGGCGCGCACCGAGGAGGAACGCACCGCAGAGGCGGGGGAGAAGACAGGCGTTTTCACCGGACTCTTCGGGACGAATCCGGTCAACGGAGAGCGGGTGCCGATCTTCGTGGCCGACTACGTGCTCATGGGGTACGGCACCGGCGCCATCATGGCCGTGCCCGCCCATGACGACCGTGACTTCGCCTTCGCGAAGAGATTCGACCTGGACGTGGTCACCACCATCACCCCGGAGGAGGGCTTCGACTCCGAGGCCGCCGCGTGGACCGGGGACGGCGTCCTGGTGAACTCCTCCAATGAGGAGATCAACCTGGACGGTCTGGACAAGGCCAGCGCCGTCGCCGCCATGACCCGGTGGTTGGAGGAGCGTCATCTGGGCCACGCCACCACCACCTACCGCCTGCGTGACTGGCTGTTCTCCCGCCAGCGCTACTGGGGCGAGCCCTTCCCCGTCGTCTACGACGAGGAGGGTGTCGTCCACGCCCTGCCCGCGGACATGCTTCCGGTCACCCTGCCCGAGGTCGACGATTTCTCGCCGCGCACCTTCGAGCCCGAGGACGCCGACTCCACGCCGGAGGCGCCTCTGGGACGCGCCACGGACTGGCTGGAGGTGGACCTGGATCTGGGTGATGGCCTGCGCACCTACCACCGCGACACGAACACGATGCCCAACTGGGCGGGATCGTGCTGGTACGAGATCCGCTACATCGACCCCCACGACGACCAGGCGCTGGCGGACCCGGTCAACGAGGCCTACTGGATGGGCCCGCGCACCGCGGGGGCGACAGGTGGGGTGGACCTCTACGTGGGCGGTGTGGAGCACGCGGTGCTGCACCTGCTCTACGCACGCTTCTGGCAGAAGATCCTCTTCGACCTCGGGTTCGTCTCCACCTCGGAGCCCTTCCACAGACTCTTCAACCAGGGGTACATCCAGGCCTTCGCCTACCGCGACGACCGGGGAACCTATGTCCCCGCCGAGGAGGTCCAGGGCGATGAGGCCCGGGGCTTCACCTGGCAGGGGGAGCACGTCACCCGCGAGTACGGGAAGATGGGCAAGTCCCTGAAAAACATCGTGACCCCCGATGCGATGTCCGCCACCTACGGTGCGGACACTCTGCGTGTCTATGAGATGTCCATGGGCCCCCTGGACGTCTCGCGTCCTTGGGACACGCGCGCGGTCGTGGGGTCCCAGCGTTTCCTCCAGCGGCTGTGGCGCAATGTCGTGGACGAGGAGACGGGTGAGCTCACGGTCGTGGACACCCCTGCCGACCAGGACACACGTCGCCTGCTGGCCCGCACCATCGACGAGGTCACCACCGAGTACGAGCACATGCGCATCAACACCGCCATTGCGCGGCTCATCGTGCTCAACAACCACCTCACGGGGCTCGACGCAGTCCCGCGCGAGGTCATTGAGGCCCTGGTGCTCATGACCTCGCCCGTGGCGCCCCACATCGCGGAGGAACTCTGGCAGCGACTGGGGCACACGGCGTCCCTGGCCCGCGAGCCGTTCCCGGTCGTCACCGATCCCTCGCTCCTGGTCGATGACACGGTGACGGCCATCGTCCAGGTCAACGGCAAGGTGAAGGCCCGCCTGGAGGTGCCCACCGACATCTCCGAGGAGGATCTGCGCGAGCAGGCCCTGGCCACAGACGCGATCATTCGCGTGCTGGAGGGACGCGAACCGCTGAAGGTCATCGTGCGTGCTCCGCGCCTGGTCAACGTGGTCCCGTCCAGGGGTTGAGGTCCCACCCCGGTCCGCTGGGGACGCCTCCTGACAGGTGGGCCCGGGGGAGGGGCTGATCTCACACCGGTCCAGGCGCCTCGCAGCTGGGTGCGCGCACTGCCTCCCACCTAGCATGGGAGGGCAGGCGCGTCCCCATCCGCGTCGGTCAGGAGCCTCAGGTGGTCATTCCCGGGTGGCGTATCCGTCTGGACGGATCGGTCCTCGAAGTTGGAAGCCGCGGTGGTGTCGCGCTGTCGTGGAAGGTCCCCGACACCCACGGACGCGACACCGAGATCCTCGACGGTTACCGCGACGTGGAGGAACGGCGCGTGGGTGACGGTGGCCGGCAGGCTCTCCTGGTGCCCTGGTCGAACAGGATCCGGGGAGCACGCTACTCATGGGGAGGTCGGGACTGGGACCTGGGCCCCGCCGCCGACGGGACCCGGGAGGCCCTGCACGGGCTGGCCCTGGAGTCCGGGTTCGAACTCGTCGAGCAGACCGACGCCCGGCTGTGCCTGCGCACGACGCTGTCCCACCCCGAGTACCCCGTGCCGCTGCGGGTACAGGCCACCTACGAGCTCGGGCACACCCGGCGCGAAGGCGGGACGGACGAATGGTCCCTGCACCTGACACTGAGGGCACGCAATCTCGGGCACGTCGACGCCCCGGTGGGTCTGGGCTGGCACCCCTACGTCCAGTGGAGGGGCGGACGCGACGGGGCGCGTGTGCATGTCCCGGCGCACCTGCACGTGGAGACGGACGCCTCCCTGATCCCCCTGACGGGTCCTGCCGCCTTCACCCCACTCGGCGGGGAGGGGGTCGAGCTGGCGTCCCCGGCCGCCCTGGACGATGCGTGGACGGGCCTGGAGTCGCGCGACGGCATCGTCTCGGTGGCTCTGGACCACGCGGATGGCGCACGCACCGTGCTGGAGGCGGAGGCGGAGGTGGAGGCGCCCCCGGAGGGCGGGAGCGGGCGACCCGCCCCGAACAGGCCCGTCGCACCGGAGCCCGGTACGGATCCGGAGGAAGCACCCGGGTGCGCGGGCAGGCCCGGTGTCGGCATCGTCCAGCTCTTCACGGGGGAGCCTCTGGTCCATCGTGCAGGGCGTTCCCTGGCCATGGAGTACTGCCAGTTCATGACGGATGCCGTCAACCGCCCCGAGCTGCACGACTGCCTGCGTCTGGCCCCGGGGGACACCCGCACGCTGCGGGCCCGACTGGTCCAGACCCTCTGATGCCCGAGGGAGACGCCGTCCACCGGCTGGCGCGCACGTTCCACGAGCTCTTCGTGGGCAGGTGCTGCCAGGTGACGTCCCCCCAGGGGCGCTTCGCGTCCTCCGCAGCCGTGGTGGACGGGTGGACCATGTCGGCGGCGCGGGCGGTGGGCAAGCACCTCTTCCTGGAGTTCTCCCCACCCCCGGGTTCCGGGTCGGCGCCCCTGTGGATCCACGTGCATCTGGGGCTCTACGGATCGTGGCGTTTCCAGGGGGACGGCACCTTCCGGGCGCCCTCGTCCGTCGGCGCTCCACGGGTGGGGCGCGACGCGCCGGCGGGGACGCGGGACCACCCGGGGCTGACGCTGCGTTCCTCCGCCGACCAGGACGGCTTCCGGGCGCCCGAGCCCGTGGGCCAGGTGCGCGTGCGCATCGCGACGGCGCACGGGGGGGCCGACCTGTCGGGCCCCACGCGTTGCGAGCTCGTGGATGAGGAGGAGCGCCGGGCTGTCGTGAGCAGACTCGGACCGGACCCCCTGGCTCGTGGGGCCCGGGGGGACGCGGCCGCACGGAGACGGTTCGTGCTGGCGGTCCGGGCGCGCAGGCGTGCGGTGGGGGAACTGGTCATGGACCAGTCGATCATCGCCGGGGTGGGGAACATCTATCGCGCGGAGGGGCTGTTCCTGGAGGGGGTCTCACCCTTCCGCACGGGGACGCGGGTCTCCGAGGCGCGTCTGGGACGCCTGTGGGTGCGCTTCTGCGATCTCATGACCCGCGGGGTCGCGATCGGTCGGATCGACACCGTGGCTCCTGAGGATGCACCGGACACACCGCTGCCGGGGGACCCGGAGGCGTCACGCTGGTACGTCTACCACCGCAGCGGACGCCCGTGCATGCGTTGCGGACACGAAGTGGCTGAGCAGGTCATGCAGGGCCGCAGGCTGTTCTGGTGCCCGGGGTGCCAGCACTGACCCAGTCCTGTCGGCCCACCAACCGGGACACCCCTAGGGAGGGTGGGGACTTGGCGGGGAGGG
>JAKECL010000047.1 GCA_030460725.1 Propionibacterium sp. | reverse complement strand
CCCCACCATCGTGTCAGGGTGCCGGTCCTCCCCGCCGTCCGCGGACCCAGGGCTCCCCTCCACCCGGGTCTGGCCGTCCTCACCCAGGTGGTCGGTCTCCCCGCGCAGCATGGCGAGCACCTCGGGCAGGGCCTCGGGCGCCACCAGAACCTCACGCGCCTTGGAGCCCTCGGAGGGCCCGACGATCTCCCGGGACTCCAGGAGGTCCATGAGCCGACCTGCGCGGGCGAAGCCGACGCGCAACTTGCGCTGGAGCATGGAGGTGGATCCCAGCTGGGTGGACACCACGAGTTCCGCGGCCTGGAGCAGGTCGTCCAGGTCGTCCCCGATGTCCTCCGCGACCTTCGCCGACTTCGCCGGTGCCACGACATCGGGGCGGTAGTGGGCCTGCATCTGGGACTTCACGTGCTGGACGACGGCGTGGATCTCGGACTCGGTGACCCACGCACCCTGCACGCGCATCGGCTTGGCGGCACCTGCGGGCAGGTAGAGGGCATCGCCCTGCCCGATGAGCTTCTCCGCGCCCGGCTGGTCCAGGATGACCCGGGAGTCGGCCAGCGAGGAGGTCGCGAAGGCCAGACGGGAGGGCACATTCGCCTTGATGAGACCGGTCACCACATCCACGGAGGGCCGCTGGGTGGCCAGCACCAGGTGGATGCCGGCGGCGCGCGCCAGCTGCGTGATGCGCTGGACGGAGGCCTCCACGTCGCGTGGTGCCACCATCATCATGTCCGCCAGCTCATCGACCACGACCAGCAGGTAGGGGTAGGGGTGCAGGGTGCGCTCCAGTCCGGGCAGCGCCTTCACCTGCCCGGAGGAGACCGCCTTGTTGAAGTCGTCGACATGCTTGAACCCGTAGGTGGCGAGGTCGTCGTAGCGGGCCTCCATCTCCTTGACCACCCATTCCAGGGCCTCGGCGGCCTTCTTCGGGTCGGTGATGATCGGGGAGATCAGGTGCGGGATGCCCTCGTAGACGGTGAGTTCCACGCGCTTGGGGTCCACGAGGATCATGCGGACCTGTTGGGGGGTCGCCCGCATCATGATCGAGGTGATCATGGAGTTGATGAAGCTGGACTTGCCGGATCCCGTCTGGCCGGCCACCAGCAGGTGGGGGGTCTTGGCGAGGTTGGTGACGACGTAGCCGCCCTCGACGTCCTTGCCCACGCCCACCACCAGGGGATGGTGGTTGCGCTTGGCGGCGCCCGAACGCAGCACGTCGCCCAGGGCCACGGTCTCGCGGTCGGAGTTGGGGATCTCGATGCCGATGGCGGACTTGCCGGGGATGGGCGAGAGGATGCGCACATCCGCGCTGGCCACCGCGTAGGCGATGTTCTTCGACAGTGCGGTGATGCGCTCGACCTTGACACCGGGTCCCAGGGTGACCTCGTAGCGGGTGACCGTGGGTCCCCGCGAGAAGCCTGTGACATGGGCGTCGACGTTGAACTCCGAGAGGACCTGCTGGAGGGCCTCCACGACGTGGTCGTTGACGGCCGAGCGGGTCTTGTGGGGGGCGCCCCGCACCAGCAGGGAGTCCTCGGGGAGGGTGTAGGAGATGGCCTCGTCCAGCTCGGGCTGGAAGGTGTCCTCGGGCAGCTGGGAGGTGGGGGGTGCCTCCAGGGTGGAGGGCACCGTCCCCAGCGCCTCGGTGGCGGCCTCGGGATCCCCGCCGCTCCTGCGCCGGGAGTCCTGCCCGTCAGCGGGTGCGCTCCCCTGCGGGGCGGACGAGGGCGACGCCGTGTCCTCCTCGTCGGTGGGGTCCAGCGAGGGGGCGTGCTCGGGGTCCTCCCACACGGTGGTGAGGTCGGCCGCGGTGTCGGCCGTGGTCTCGTGGGCACGACGGAAGGCCTCGTCGGCGTCATAGGAGTCCAGGAAGGGATCGTCCCCGGCAGCGAGTTGGCGGCGGGCCTCCTCGCGCGCCTCACGTCGGGCCTCACGCCTGCTGCGGGAGCCGCCCTCGTCAGAGGCCGTGTCGGAGGATCCCCCACGGGAGAACCACTTGCGCAACTCAGCCAGGCGAGCGGGTACCTCGGCGACGCGGGTGCGGGTCGCCAGCAGCACGGAGTAGGCGAGCAGGAGCACCAGCAGACAGCTGGCACCCCACGGGGAGAGCAGGTTGGTCAGGGGGCGGGCGATGAACCATCCGGCCAGGCCGCCGGCCCCGAGCAGGCCCTCCAGGGGGTGCAGCGGCGGATTGCCGGCGCTCACGTGGACCAGGCCGGTCAGCGCAAGGACGATGCCGGTGCCGCCGGCCACGTGGTGGGGCAGGGCGTGGGCGCCGGAGCGGGCACGGACGAGCTCGACCGCCAGGCCCAGGAGCGCCAGGGGAACGACGACGGAGAAGATGCCCACCAGACCGGCGGAGGCCGTGTGGATGAACATGCCTGCCTGCCCGGAGATGCGGAACCACTCACGCAGGGCGACCACGACCGCGGCCGCCAGGCACAGGAATGCCAAGGCGTCGCGCTTGACCTGAGGATCCGTCTCACCCCACTGGCGGACCAGGGAACGGACGGCCCTGCCCAACGCCGAGAAGCCGCGGGCCAGCACCCCGGGACGTGCGGGATCCTCCGCGGACGAGGAGCGGGGATGCCCGCCGCTGCGTACCTGACGGGGTTTCTTGGCAGGAGTCTTCTGGGCCATGGTGACTCGACGCTACCCGCGCAGGGGCACTGCGGGGAAACGACCACGCCGCTCGTTGCAGGACTGTGGCCGGGCGCGGGAGCCGCCCCCACCGCGGCGGGCAGGCCCTGGACCCCCTCCAGGAGGAGGAGTGGGCCCCCTTCAGGAGGAGTAGATGATGCGTCCCGCCTCCAGGACACCCTGGACCTGTTCGCGCGTGGGCACGGGCAGCGCCGACTCGTGGGAGATCGTCACGGCTGAGGCGGCATTGGCCCTGCGGCAGGCGTCCACCAGGTCCAGCCCCTGCAGCAGGGCGGCACACATGGTGGCCACATGGGTGTCCCCGACACCCGTGGTGTCCACGACCTCGGAGGTGAAGGCCGGGATCTGCACACGGGGCTCGTCGCGCGAGCTCTGCACCTCGCACCCCATCACGCCCAGACGCCGCACCAGGGCAGCCTCGGGACGCAGCACGTCGCGGATCCCCGTGCCGTGCCCGGCACCCGTGAGCGCACGCCCCAACAGGGACGCCTCACGGATGTTCATCGTCAGCACGTCCGCGCGCTGGAGCAACCTGCCCCACGCCCACACGGGGACCTCGTTGACAGCCGGGGAGACAGCGACCACCAGGGTGACCGAGGGCGGCAGTTCCGCCCCCCAACTGGCCAGGACCTCGGCCCCGACCTCGTTGGTCAGGTCTGCGCCGGCGATGTGGATGACGTCGCCGGGCACCAGGGGAATGGCGTCCAGAGCTTTGCGGGAGGGCTCGGACTCAACCCCCGAGGTGACGATGGAGGTGGTGGACCCGTCCGTTTCCACCAGGAGCACCGCCACGCCGATGTCCCCCACGAGTTCGTCGGTGAGGATCTCCACGCCTGCGTCCATCAACTGCTGGCGCACGGTGAAGGAGTTCGGGCCCGTTCCCAACGGCGAGGCCAGTGCCGCATGGACCCCCTGTGCGGAGGCCGTGGACAAGGTGGTGAAACCCCCGCCCGGTGTGGAGGTGGCGGTGTCGGCACGCACGGAGGCACCGCGTTCGGGGAGCCGGTCGATGTGGAGCGGGAGGGACAGGAGCACCGAGTGCGTCGAGATGAATCGGCCGGTCATGTCCTCACCGTACCCCCGGGGTCCCCGACACCGGACGCACGAAGGGGAAGGCCAGGACCTGGCGGATGTTGGTGCCGGTGAGGAGCATCACCATGCGGTCCATGCCGATCCCGAGCCCACCCGTGGGGGTCAGCCCCAGCTCCAGGTCGTCCAGGAATGAGTTGTCGATGCTCATGGCCTCCGGGTCCCCTGCGGCAGCAGCCAGGGACTGCTGGGTGAAACGCTCGCGCTGGTCGACGGGATCGGTGAGCTCGGTGTAGGCGGTGCCCAACTCGGTGCCGAATGCCACCAGGTCCCATCGCTCCGCCAGTCGGGAATCACGCCGGTGGGCGCGGGTCAGTGGTGAGGAGGACTTCGGGAAGTCCGTGTAGAAGGTCGGCATGACGGTGCGCGCCTCCACCAGCTCGTCGTAGAGGGACCCCACCAGCGCACCCTCGTCGGGCAGGGGCGGGACCTCGATGCCGTGGGCGCGGCACAGCCGGGCCAGCTCCTCCACCGGGGTGTCCGGGGTGAGGGTCACGCCCACTGCCCGGGAGACGGCCTCGTGGACGGTGACCACCGGCCACTCCCCTGCCAGGTCCACCTCCACCAGGTCGGTGCCGTCCAGGCGTGTGACCACCGGCAGGCCCTGCGTACCGGGGCTGCCCACAGGCCTCAGGCACACACATCTGCCGTTGACCGCTCGGGCGGCCCGTTGGATGAGTTCCTGGGTGAGGATGCGCATCGTCGTGTAGTCCCCGCCTGCCCGGTAGGCCTCCAGCGAGGTGAACTCCGGGTTGTGGGTGGCGTCGGCGCCCTCGTTGCGGAAGGAACGTCCCATCTCGAAGATCGCGTCCATGCCCCCCACTGCCAGCCGCTTGAGGAAGAGCTCCGGGGCGATGCGCAGAAAGACGTCCGTGCCGTAGGCGTTGTAGTGGGTGAGGAAGGGACGTGCATTCGCCCCGCCCTTCACGGCGTGCAGCATGGGGGTCTCGACCTCCAGGAAGCCCTTCTCCGTCAGGACGCTGCGAACCTCGGCCAGAGCCCGGGAACGCATGCGCAGGAGCTCCACAGAGGTGGGATCGGTGAGGAACTGGAGGACCCGCTGACGGGTGCGGGTGCGCGCATCCAGGGTGGCGCCCCGTGCGGGGAGTGGGCGCAGCGTCTTGGCGGCCATCACCCAGTCACTGACCTCCACGGAGGTCTCGCCGCGTCGGGTGCGCACCAGTTCGCCCTCCAGCGAGACGATGTCGCCGATGTCGGTGAGGCGCCACAGACTGCGCAGGTGCGCAGGGAGGACGGAGGTATCCAGGACCGCCTGGATGCGCGCCCCTTCACGTTCGATGTCGACAAAGACGACACCCCCGTGGTCACGCACCGCCCGGATGCGCCCACCCGTGTGCACCCTGCGTCCGGAGTGCTCCCCGGGTGTGAGATGGGTCCCCGCGTCGACCAGGGCCGAGGGGGACTCTCCCAGGTCGACCCCCGGCGGCCATGGTTCCATGCCCGCCTCGCGCAGACGCCGGGCCTTGTCGCGACGCACCCGTTCCTGCTCGGACAGACGCGGTGCGGGCAGTGTCTCCTCCACCGCCTTGTCCTCGATGGCGCGCACGGCTTCCAGGTGCTCGGGTGTCACCTCCCAGTGCTGGGAGGTACGGGCCCCCAGCTGGGGCAGGAAGCCCTCCAGGACACCCGAGGCAATGATCACCGGTGTGGCTTCGGCATAACTGAGGAAGCAGAAGTACCGCGGCACCCATTCCGGCTGGTATCGCGCATTGGACTCGTAGAGGGAGTCGAGCTGCCAGAACCGGGAGGCCACCAGCATGACACGGCGCATGAGGCGGTGGGTCCAACCCGCGTCCACCGCGGCGCCCTCGTCGAAGACCCTGCGGAACATGGCGAAGTTCAGGGAGATCCGGTCCACCGAGGCCTCGCGCCCCTGTTCGACCAGGGCCACCACCATGGCCTCGATGATGCCATTGACGGAGGTCGGGCTGCGTCGCATGAGGGTCAGTGACAGACCCCTGGTGCCCCACGGCACGAAGGTGAGGAGGGCCTGGACGGAGCCGTCGGAGCCTCGCGCGCTCACCACGGTGGTGCGCCCGTCAATGGGTTCCAGGATGCGCTCCAGGGACATCGAGAAGCCGCGCTCCTCCCCGTGCCGGAAGGACTCCGCTGCCTGGGCGAGCTCACGCCTCTCGCCCTCGTCCAGGTCGCGCAGCTGGTGGATGGCGATGTCCACACCCTCGCGCCTCGCCCGGCGCACGGACTGGGCCAGGACCTTCATGTGTGGGGAGTTCAGGTCGAAGCTGTGGGTGTGGATGACGGCCTCGTCGCCCATGGACTTCACGGTGAAGCCCTGATTGCGGAATGCCCGTGCCCCGGCCTCCGACACGGAGATGGCGGCGGGCACCCATCCGAAGCGGGCGCACTCCTCGCGCCACCTCATCAGTGCATCGTCCCAGGACTGCGGATCGCCCAGGGGATCCCCGCCCACCAGTGACACGCCGGCGGCCACCCCGTAGGACACGGCGGCACGCCCGTCGCTGGAGGCAATCTCGGACCGGTCGTCGCGCGTGGCGAAGTAACCCAGGGAGTCCTCACCCCAGCGAGCCAGGAGACCCCGGACGAAGAGGTCGTCCTGAGGGGTGCGCCCCGGCATGCGTTGGCCTCGCAGGAAGTAGAAGAGCGCGAGGACGGTGACGATGGCGGAGACCAGGGAGAGAACGAATCCCAGACCACGCGGACCGTGGACGGCGACGGGATCGGTGAAGAAGGAGACGGGCAGGGTCCCGAAGACGCGGGAGAGGAGCCACTGCAGGGCGTGTGTCTGGTGGCGCATGGATCCCAGGCGGATGGCCAGTACCCCGAAGACGAGGTTGAGACCCAGCCCCGTCACCAGGATGAGCCCGGCACCCACCAGCGAACCCTTGACCATGCGAGCGGCGAATGCCGGACGGGCCCACAGAAGGACCGGGACGGATGCCACCGCCACCGCCACGGAGAAGCCCGCCACCAGGAGGGAGCGCAGATCGTATCCCTCGGGCGCCAGAAGGGTGGTCAGGGAGGAGATGCCTCCCAGGACCTGGAGCACGAGCACCGCCCACAGTGCCACCCGCTTGTGCCGGGAGGACGCCACCCCCAGGATCACCAGGACGACAGCCTCAAGCACACCGGGACCGACCGGGACGTTGAAGGCGAGGAAGAGCTCGGAGACCGCGCGCACCACCGGGTGGGTGTGGTGGTGCAGGGTGAGTGCCACCAGGGACCAGAGCGCACCCAGCATCGAGACGTTCGTCACGAGGGTCGGCACCCGCATGACCCGGGGGACCGTGGTGGAGGCGGTCGGGGTCGGGGTGTGGCGGCGTGTCGGGCGGGATGCGGATCCGGTCTGGTGGCTCACTGCTCGACGACCACCGGCACGATCATGGGACGGCGACGCAGTCTGCGCGCCACCCAGCGTCCCAGCACACGACGCATGGCCTGCTGGAGGACGTGCGGGTCGACGCGGCCGGGGGCCGCTGCATCGCGCAGGGCCTTGTCGACCTCGGGGAGGATCTCGTCGAACACCCCGTCGTCCTCCGCCATACCGATGGCACGGATCGTCGGCTTGGCCAGCACCGTGCCGGTGTCGTGCTCGACCACGGCATAGACGCTGATGAAGCCCTCGGAACCCAATGTGCGTCGCGTCTCCAGCTCATCCTCGGAGATCTCCCCGATGGAACGGCCGTCGACGTAGACGTACTCGCAGGGAACCGCGCCGGCCACGCGCGCCTGGCCGTCGACCAGGTCGACCACGACACCGTCCTCCGCCAGGACCACATTGCGGGGGTCCACGCCGGTGCGGACGGCGAGCTGGCCGTTGGCCACCAGGTGCCGCACCTCACCGTGGATGGGCATGACATTGGCGGGCTGGACGATGTTGTAGCAGTAGATGAGCTCGCCGGCCGAGGCGTGACCGGAGACGTGCACCTTGGCGTTGCCGCGGTGCACGACGTGGGCGCCCAGTCGGGTGAGGTCGTTGATGACCCGGTAGACGGAGTTCTCGTTGCCCGGGATCAGGGAGGAGGCGAAGACCACGGTGTCACCGGGGTCGATGGTGACGAAGCGGTGGGAACCCACCGCCATGCGCGAGAGGGCGGCCATGGGTTCCCCCTGGGAACCGGTGGCCATGTAGACCCTCTGGTCAGCAGGGATGTCACCGATCTTGTTGGCCTCGATGAGCACCCCGTCCGGAACGGTGAGGTACCCGCGCTCCTCGGCGATGCGCATGTTGCGTTCCATGGAACGTCCCACCAGGGCCACGCGTCGGCCGTTGTGGGCGGCGGCGTTGACAACCTGCTGGACGCGGTGGACGTGGGAGGAGAAGGAGGCCACAACGATCTGCCCGGTGGCCTCGGAGAACACATGGTCGAGCACGGGGCCGATCTCGCGTTCGGGGGTGATGAACCCGGGAACCTCGGCATTGGTGGAGTCCACCATGAACAGGTCGACGCCCTCCTCGCCGAATCGGGCGAAGGAGCGCAGGTCGGTGAGGCGGTGGTCCAGGGGCAGCTGGTCCATCTTGAAGTCGCCGGTGATGAGGACCTTCCCGGCTCCCGTGCGCACGAACACGGCCAGCGCGTCGGGGATGGAGTGGGTGACGGCCACGAACTCCAGGTCGAAGGGGGCGACGTCCACACGTTCGTGTTCGGTGACGACGTGGAGCTCGGGGGTGGGCAGGCGGTGCTCGCGGATCTTGGGCTCCACGAACGCCAGGGTGAGTTCGGAGCCGTAGATCGGGATGTCGTCGCGCAGCTTGAGCAGGTAGGGGACGGCTCCGATGTGGTCCTCGTGTCCGTGGGTGAGCACCATGCCCACCACGTCGTCCATGCGGTCTTCGATCCAGGAGAAGTCCGGGAGGATCAGGTCCACACCGGGTTGGGTCTCCTCGGGGAAGAGGACGCCGCAGTCCACGACGAGCAGCTTGCCCTTGTACTCAAGGACGTTCATGTTGCGGCCCACCTCCCCCAGGCCGCCCAGGGGGATCACACGCAGCGCACCCTTGGCGAGGGGTGCAGGCTCTTTCAGGTTGTCGTACAGGGGCTTCATGGCTCCAGTGTGCCACGCACCCCGTTCCTCCCGCGGTGCGCCGTGCGCTCCGTCACCCGATGTGGGATGGGGCATCCCGCTCACAGCATGCCGAGCCCCCGCAGGGCTGCATCCAGACGGGCAACCTCGGCCTGGGTGGGGGGTACCAGCGGCAGGCG
>JAKECL010000046.1 GCA_030460725.1 Propionibacterium sp. | reverse complement strand
GGGGCGGCCCGGGGGGGCGGCCCTTCGTGGGGCGCCCCCCCCGGGGGGGGGCCCACCTCCTCGGCGTAGGTGGAGGACACTCCCCTGTCCCGTTCCTCGGCAGGCTTGTTTCCCAGTGGGCTTGCTCCCCGCCCGCCTTGCTCCCACGCTGTCCCGTTCCCAGGCTGTCCCGTACCCCGGCCGGTCCGGCCCCTCTTCCGGCCCTGCGCCGCCCGAGGCCTTCTCCCTGCCTCGACGCCCGCGCACGGGACGCGCCGAGATGTCAGCGACTGCTCCCCCACCGGGTCCAGCGTCGCAGCCCCTGGGCGGTCACCAGTCTGAGCTCCTCCCAGAAGATCTCCCCCGACAGCTTCGAAGTTCCGTGCAGGCGCTCGTCAAAACTGATCGGGACCTCGACCACATGGGCACCCCAGAGCAGCGCCGCAGCGGTCATTTCGACCTGGAAGCCGTATCCCGTGGAGCCGACCCTGTCCAGGATCCCCGATGCCGCCAGCGAGGCGGCCCGGTGTGCCCGGAACCCCGCGGTCGCATCGCGCACCCCCAACCCCAGGAGGGCCCGGATGTAGAGGTTTCCGGCCCGGGACAACAACTCGCGCCCACCTGACCAGCCGACCACCTCTCCCCCGCGTACCCACCGGGATCCGATGACGAGGTCCGGGTGGTCCAAGGAGTCCAGGCGCGCCACCAGACGGGCAACCTGTTCAGGGCGGTGGGAGCCGTCCGCATCCATCTGGACGAGAGTCTCGAAGCCCTGCCGGATCCCCCATCCGAGTCCCTCGACATAGGCACCGGCCAGGCCGGACTTGCGGGGCCGGGTCAGCAGGTGGACGCGCGTGTCCACCTCAGCCCGTTCCTGGACCCAGTCCCCGGTGCCGTCCGGTGAGGAGTCATCCACCACCAGGAGCGAGGCTTCGGGTTGGGACAGGAAGAGGCGCTCGACCACTCCGGGCAGCGACTCACGTTCCTCGTAGGTCGGCACCACCACCAGCGTGCCTGCGCCCATGCCCCTCATGACCGGTACTCCCCTGCCGACGCGGCGTGTGGCACCGGCCTGCGTAGCGCGATGAGTGCCCCGGTGGACCCGACGCCAACCAGTGATGTCAGGACAATTGCGCACCAGGCGGGGAACTCCGCCAGGCGCGCCGCCGGAGTCAATGAGGTTCTCAGCGGTAGGTCAGCCACCAGGTGCGCCGCCTCCTGCTTGCCACTGGCCGCCACCACCGACCCGTCGGGGCGCACGATCATCGAGACCCCGTTGGTGGAGGCCTGGACGGCGGAGCGTGAGAACTCCATCGCCCGGAAGCGCAACATCTGGGCCTGCTGGGTGGACTCCGCGGAGTAGCGGAAGTGGAAGTTGTTGGTGGGAATCGAGATCAACTGTCCCCCCATGCGCACCCCCTCCGAGACCAGGGGCTCATAGGCCACCTCGAAGCAGATCCCGACGGCCACAGGCACGGTGCGCCCGTCCTCCAGGCGCACCTCCAGGTATCCCGGATTGTCCACGGCACGCATGTCCACGGAGACCTGGGCGGTCTGGGAGGCAAGGGAGGAGATGAAGTCCCTCCAGGGGATGTACTCACCGAAGGGCACGGGGTGCTGCTTGCCGTAGAGCACCGGGTCCACCTGGGACTCCCCCGGATACCAGATCCCCACCCAGTTCGTGCGTGAGTCCTCCTGGTACTCCACGAAGCCGAGCATGGTGGGTGCCCCGACGCGCTCCACCGCGTCGGCGATGAGACGTGCGGTGGCGGGGTGGGTGCGCGGGTCCAGGTCGGCGGCGTTCTCCCCCCAGATCACCAGGTCCACGTCCTGTCCCGAGGCGGCGAGCCTGTCGCTCTCCCGCACATGGTTCCCGGTGACCTTGTTCGGCTCGGAGAAGGTCTCGATGCCCGGGATCTCGACATTGCCCTGGACCACCCCGACCTTCAGTGAGCCGGACTCCTGGGCGGTCGGCAGGGACAGACCCAGGGGTGCCACCAGGATCACCAGTGCCACACCCAGACTGGCGGGCCTTCCCCACCAGTGGTCGCCCTCGTGGGCGGGGGCGAGGGAGACAGCGCGGCGCAGGAGGACGGCGGCCACCAGCGTCGCGAAGGAGACGAGCACC
Organism: Propionibacterium sp.; assembly: GCA_030460725.1. Lineage (GTDB taxonomy): Bacteria > Actinomycetota > Actinomycetes > Actinomycetales > Actinomycetaceae > Pauljensenia. The sequence goes on along the minus strand of JAKECL010000046.1, from coordinate 6,863 downwards.
TCCCCTCCCCAGGGCGCCAGGTGTCCCAGCGGGGCATCGACCTGGGCGTAGGAGACATTCGCCCAGGCGAAGCCACCGAAGGGTACGCGAGAGCGCAGTTGCTCGATTCCGACCCAGGTGAGGCCCACCACCAGGGCCTGACCCCACACGGTGCGCGTCCATCGCCACACTCGTGCCACCGACACGGTCCACCCCCACAGTGCCCAGGCGATCACCTGGGTGAGTGAGAGGACCACCCAGGGCATCCATCCGCCTGTCGCCACGCGCACCCACTCGATGTGGGGCAGCCAGAACCCTGCGGCCACCACAGCGGCGTACCAGGTGGCGCGCAGGGTGCCGACCCGGTCCAGTGCGGAGACGAACAGTGCCAGGGAGGGCACCAGCAGGAACCACCATCCCTGGTCGGGGAAGGAGGCCCACAGGCCGGCCGCCGCCAGTGCCAGCACCGGGTAGTCGCGCCAGCGCCGCAGGGGTGGTAGTTCGCCGATGGCCGGTGCCGGGAAGTGGGGTCCTGACCCGTCCCGACCCGTGCGTCCCGGGGAGGCCAGGGTCCACGAGGGCGACGCCGCGGTGTCCGTCCGTGCTCCCATGCTCACACCACCGACCAGGCGACCACACCGCGCACCAGCAGGTCACGGGCCTGCGCGGCCCTGTCCGGGAGGTCGGGATGGTCGAGCCTGCGCAGTTGGTCCAGGAGGTCCATGACCTGGCGGACCCATCGCACGAAGTCCCCGCCCTGCAGGTCCGCGGTGGCCAGGGCCGTCGCCAGGGAGGACCCCGATGCCCAGGCGTGGGTCGCGGTCATCAGGCCGGGATCGGCCCCCGGAGTCGGTGTGGCCCCGGCCTGCTCCTCAGCAGCAGCCACACGTTCCTGGGCGCGCAGGGTCAGAGCCCAGGCGCGGGCCAGACGGCCCCCTGTGCCACCTGGCAGATCCATGTCCGGGTTGTGTTCGGAGCGTGCCTCGAAGACACAGGTGGAGGCGATGGCCGCCAGCTCGGCCGCGTCCAGTCCGTCCCAGGCGCCGCTGCGCACGGCCTCGACCACGGTGAGGTCGCGTTCCCCGAAGACGCTGCGCAACTGTTCCCCGGCCGGCGTCACCCGCTCCCCCTCCAGGAATCCGAGGCTGTCGAGAACCGCGCAGACGCGGTCGAACTCCTTGGCCACGGAGTTCGTGCGCCCCTCGATGGTGCGCGCAAGGGTCCGGTACTCGTTGCGGGCTCGCACCCAGGCATGTCCCGCGACCGCGTGTTCCTCACGTTGGGGGCAGGAGTGCACGGGATGGGACCGGATGCGCTGCTCCAGGTCCGAGATCCGCTGGTCCTGGACACCCGCGCGCTCCTTCGGGGAGTCCAGTGTGCCCGAGCGCACCAGGTCTCGCAGGGACTCCGCCAGTTCCGTGCGCTCCCGGACCCGGCGGGGCCTGAGATCGGGGGCCACCTTCAGGCGCCCCACCACATCGAGGCCACCGGAGGCGTCCTCGGGTGAGAGGTGGTGGAGTTTTGCATCCGTGCCGATGACCTGGACGGTGGGCTGGCCCGCCACCCCCGTGGCCGTGTCGAGCACGACGGCGTGGTTGCGTCGACGCCCACGTCGATAGTGGACGACATCGCCGCGGCGCAGCGTGCGCAGCGTGGACTCCGCATCCCGGCGTCCCAGGAGCAGCCGGTCCCGGGAGGCCTGCTTCTGGGCGGCGGAGAGCTCCTCTCGCAGGGCGAAGTACTCCTGTGCATCCCCGCGATCGCAGTCCACGTCCTCCCCGAGGCGGTCCATGTCGCGCTGCAACTCGCGGGCGCGTCGCGCCATCCCCACCACTGCCCCGTCAGCCTGGAACTGGGCGAAGGAGGTCTCCAGGACCTCCCGCGTGGCAGCACGGCTGGAGTGGGAGAGCAGGTTCACCACCATGTTGTAGGTCGGGTGGAAGGCACTGACCAGGGGGTAGGTGCGCCTGGAGGCCAGTGCCGCGACCTCTTCGGGGGCGACGCGCCCACGGTGCAGGACCACGGCGTGGCCCTCCTCGTCAATGCCGCGCCGACCCGCACGACCGGAGAGCTGGGTGTACTCCCCCGCCGAGAGCTGCACGTGGGCCACGCCGTTCCACTTCTGCAGCGACTCGATGACGACGGTGCGCGCGGGCATGTTGATCCCCAGCGCCAGTGTCTCCGTGGCGTAGACGACCTTCACCAGTCCCCGGGTGAAGAGCTTCTCCACGGTCTCCTTCATCACCGGCAGCAGGCCCGCGTGGTGGGCGGACACGCCCCGCTCCAGTGCTGCCGCCCAACGGTCGACCCCCAGGACCGCGTGGTCCTCGGAGGGGATGGTGGCCACGGCCTCCTCGACGACCGCACGGATGCGGGCGGCCTCTCCCTTGGAGGTCAGCACCACCCCCGACGCCAGGACCGCCCGAACTGCGTCGTCGCATCCCGCCCGGGAGAAGATGAAGACGATCGCAGGCAGCAGGTGGGCGCGGTCCAGGGTGATGAGGACGGAGGGGCGCGACTCGCGCCGTGCAGGAGGGCGACCGGAGGCGCCCTCGTGGGACTGCCAGCGGCGCCCGGAGTTGCCACGCACCCGCGCGCCACTGTGTCCGGAGGAGGACACCGCGCCCAGGAGCTCAGGGTTCAGGCGTCCGGAGGTCGCCCCGCCCTCGCGCCCGGGTGCATAGAGGTCGTAGAGGACGGAATCGACCATCATGTGCTGGTAGAGCGGCACGGGGCGACGTTCGGAGACCACGATGCGGCAGGACCCCCGCACCTCGCGCATCCACGCTCCGAACTCCTCAGCGTTGGAGACGGTGGCCGACAGTGCCACCACGGACACGTGTGGGGGCAGGTGGATGATGACCTCCTCCCACACCGGGCCACGGAAGCGGTCCGCCAGGTAGTGGACCTCGTCCAGGACGACGTGGTCGAGGTCGGAGAGGTCCGCGCCCGCGTAGATCATGTTGCGCAGGACCTCAGTGGTCATCACGACCACGGGGGCTCCGGGGTTCACGGAGGTGTCTCCCGTCAGCAGCCCGACGCTGCCCTCACCGAAGCGGGTCTGCAGGTCCAGGAACTTCTGGTTCGACAGTGCCTTGATGGGTGTCGTGTAGAAGGCGCGGCGTCCGCGCACGACCGCCAGATGGGTGGCGAACTCCCCCACCACCGTCTTGCCGGCACCGGTGGGAGCGGCCACCAGCACCGAGTCACCCTGCTCCACCCCTTCCATGCCCTCCAACTGGAAGGGATCGGGTTCGAAGCCGAGGGTGTCGATGAAGCGGCGTCTCTGGGTGCCCTCGAAGTCCTGGTGGCGCCGGAAGGCGGCGAAGCGTTGGGAGGGAGGGAGTTCCTCCATGTCGGCATCCGTCCGCCCGGTGTCGTGGGCCCTGCTCCCCCGGGGGGAGTGCTCCGTCGTCGAGTCCCCCGCGACACTGCGCCCCCCGCCCACACCGTCGGCGCGACGTGTGTGGTCGGACGCGGTCCGGGGAGGCTCCCCCGCGGCCCTGCGCACCCGTCGTCGTCTGGGACTCATCGTGTCCCTCCATCCTGTGCCATCTGCGTACCCTCGCCCTCCACCACGGGCGCACCGTCCTCCCACACCGCCAGGGCGCGGCGCGCCAGTGCGTGCATGCGCCCCGCCCACGAGGGCGGCTCCACCTCCAACAGGTGGGCGGAGAGGTCGACCATGAGGGAGTCCACCCAGGACTCGTTCCACACCGAGACCTCGATCGTGAAGGAGGAGCCGTCGTGGGAGACCAGGTCGCAGGCGACCTCGTCGAGGACCCAGCGTGCCCCCGCTGCCAGCCGCAGCCGCACGCGCGGGGCATCGGCCACCAGGAAGGTCCCGGCGGCGTGGCTGATCGGACGCGTCGTGACCTCCAGGTCCGACATACCCTCGATGCGGAAGGTCCGCGGCCCTCCTGCCGTGTGACACCACCCGCGCAGGGCCCACCCCCCGCCCAGGCGGCGCAGTTCCCAGGGGTCGACCCGACGTCGGGTCACCCGCGCATCCGGGGCGGTGTAGGTGAAGCAGAGAGCCACGTCGTCCGCCAGCGCCCGTCGCACCAGGTCCAGACGGGGGTCGGGCACGTCGGACCGGCTCACGGAGACCCCGTGTGAGAGGTCGCCGGTGTCGGTGGCCAGGGTGGCGACGGTCATCGCTGCGGAGGGCAGTCGCGCGCGCAGGTCGTCATCGAGCACAGGCGCAATGGCACGCAGGCCGACCAGGACAGCGGTGACCTCCGCGCGGGTCAGGCGCGGGGGCAGGTCGATGCCCAGTGTCGTGTGCACCCGCAGGCGGTCCTCGCGTTCCAGCAGGTCCCAGTCCAGTTCGAAGGAGCTCCCGGGCAGTGAGTCCCCGACCCCGCCCAAGGTCTCCAGGTCGCGGCGCAACTGCACCTCGGTGCGACCGAAGTGGCGTGCCGCCTGCGCGACCTCCACACCGGGGTGCTCCCCGATCCAACTCACCAGCGACAACAGGCGTGCGGTTCCCACCTCGACGTGCTCAGGCACGTTCCTCCCCCTCCACCCGTTGCGTTGCGGTGCCGGGGCCGGTGCGGGTGCCGGGGTCGGCACCGGGGCCGGTGGATGCTGCAGGTGCGTGGCCCCTGACCTGGAGGTCGCGGGCCGAACGGCCCGGGGTCCATGTCGCGGCCGTACGCAGCCGCGCGAGCACCTGGTCGCGCAACCGGGCTGGTTCCACCACGACCACGTCGGTGACCTCGGCCAGCACGGCAGAGATCCAGGCGTTGATCTCGTCAGGGGCACCGCGCAGTTCCTCCCACTCATCGGTGCCGTCATCGCTGTGGAAGTGGCGGGGAGGACGGGAGCGCGAGGAGGCGGCGTCGCCCTCGTGGGTGCGCACGTCCAGGGAGCGCAGGCGCACCCGGTGTGCACGCCCACGGCGCACGCGCAGCAGCGGGGAAACGGTGCGCTCCTCGAAGGGGTCGGGCAGGTCCTCTTCCGGGACGCGTGCGTCGCCGGGCTCCCCGAGCAGTTCCACACCGGAGGGGATGCGCGAGAGGCGGAAGACTCGCGGTGCCTCACGGTCGAGATCCCACCCCCACAGGTAGAGGGCGCGGCCCCGCAGCAGGAGGCGCCAAGGTTCGACCGCGCGCTCGGCCGTACCCGATGAGGAGGTGTAGGTGAAGGAGAGCGGGCGGTGTTCCTCGATGCCCTCCATCACGTCGGCCACGACGTCCGCGCCCTCCAGGTCCAGTTCCACAGCGACAGGGTGTCCCACCCCGGGGCCCTCGGAACGGGCGGCGAGCTTGGCGAAGAGCACCTCACGGCGTGAGGCGGGCACCGAGGACCAGGCCCGCACCGCCATGTGCACCAGGGAGAGCTGGGTGGGATCCAGGTGCGTGCCTTCCGAGGGGAAGGACGAGGGCGAGATCCGGTAGCGGTCCACGCCGTCGATCTGCTCCAGCTCCAGGACCACTCCGGCGGCGCGAAGGGCGTCCTTGTCCCGCTGGAACCGGGACTCGAAGGCGGAGTCGCCCAGTCCCGCGTAGCCCGGGGAGCTCCTCATCCGCTCCTTGGTGCGACCTCTCTCGGAGGAGAGCAGGTCGAGGAAGAGGTTGAGGACGCGCAGATTCGTCGCCACCGCTGGACTCACGTCCCCCAGCCTAGGGCCTGGGCACGCGGGTGCGGTGATCAGAGCCGGGACGCCGTCAACTGGGTGACGATGATGCCACGGGCTCCGGCGTCGTGGAGACGGTCCATCACCAGGTTCACGCCGTTGGAGGGCACCATGGCACGCACGGCGATCCACTCGGTGTCCACCAGGGGGCTGATGGTCGGAGAGTCGAATCCGGGGGTGATCTCGATGGTCGCCCGCAGGTCGACCTCGCGGACGTTGTAGTCCACGAGCACGTAGGAACGCGCCACCAGGACTCCCTGGAGCCTGCGGTCCAATGTCGCCAGCCTCGGGTCCTCGCGGAACTCCTCACGTGTGACCAGGACGGCCTCGGACTCCAGGATCGGATCCCCGAACACCTCCAGGCCGGCGGCGCGCAGCGTGGTTCCGGTCTCCACCACATCGGCGATGAGGTCGGCGACCCCCAGGCGCACCGAGGACTCCACGGCGCCATCCAGGTGGACGACCTCGGCCTGGATCCCGCGGTCGGCCAGGTAGGCGCGCACGAGGTGGTCGTAGGAGGCTGCCACGCGCAGACCGGCGATCTGGGAGATGTCCGTGATGCCCCCGGCCGGAGCGGCGAAGCGGAAGGTGGAACGGGCGAAGCCCAGGGGCCGGAACTCCTGGGCCTCCGTGCCGGAGTCCAGGAGCAGGTCGCGTCCGGTGATGCCGACCTGGATCTGTCCGCGTCCCACGTACACCGCAATGTCGCGGGGGCGCAGGAAGAAGAGCTCGACCTCGTTGGCGGCATCGGTGAGCACCAGCTCCCGACCGCGCCGCTGGGTGCGGTAGCCGGCCTCGGCGAGCATGGAGACGGCGGGTTCGGACAGTGAGCCCTTGTTGGGCACGGCGATGCGGAGCATGGGGGTCCTCACAGGTGGGAGTAGACGTCGTCGAGGGTGAGCCCCTTGGCGATCATCATCACCTGGGCGTGGTAGAGCAGCTGGGAGATCTCCAGCGCGCAGTCGTCGAGGCTCTCGTACTCGGCGGCCATCCACACCTCGGCGGCCTCCTCGACGATCTTCTTGCCGATGGCATGGACCCCGCGGTCGAGTTCGGCAACGGTGCCGGAACCCTCGGTGTGGTCCTGGGCCTTCTGGGACAGTTCGGCGAAGAGTGCGTCAAAGGAAGTCACGGGACGAGGATAGCCGCCCGGCCCGGCGGCCGGGCGGGCATCCACCAATCGGTCACGGGACGTGGTGCGTGGGACGCGGGGCCTGGGACGCGGGGCCTGGGACGTGGCGTA
>JAKECL010000045.1 GCA_030460725.1 Propionibacterium sp. | reverse complement strand
GGGGCTGGGGGCCGGCTGGGCGTTGGGGCCGGGTGCACCGGGTGGGGGGGGACAGGGGGGTGGGGGCGGACCCTCTGGCCCGCCCCCTCCCGGGAAGTTGCTGGTGCGATCGACTCAGATCGACTGCACGCGCTTGGCCAGCTTCGACTTGCGGTTCGCCGCCTGGTTGCGGTGGATGACGCCCTTCGAGACTGCCTTGTCGAGCTTGCGGGACGCGACCTGGAGGGCCTTCTCGGCACTCTCCTTGTCTCCGGCCTCGACGGCTTCGCGCGTCTTGCGCACGTAGGTCTTCAGCTCGGACTTGACGGCCTGGTTGCGCACGCGACGCTTCTCGTTGGTGCGGATCCGCTTCATCTGGGACTTGATGTTGGCCACAGTCGGGATTCTCCTTGGTTCGTGGACAGTATGGGTCGGTGAGGGCTGTGCCACCACCGGGACTGGGACGTGGGGACATCCGCAAACGGTGGCGACCAGACCCCCCGCCCGACCGGGCTGGGAGTCCGACCATCGAGTCTACACGGGTGCCGGTGGGTGCTGCCATTCCCGAGGCGCCCCGCGCGCGTGAACACCGTCACGACCAAGGGTTCCGGATCCCGGGAGTGTCCTCGTGGGAGGCTCAGGCCCCTCCACGCGCGTTGCCGGACCCTGCACCCCCGGCCAGGGTACGCAGTCCCGCGACGATCCGGTCGAAGGTGGGGCGCGGCAGGACCGCGCCCTCGCGCCGGACCCCCTGGGTCGGCACCCACAGCGCACGGTCCAACCTCACCTCGGAGGGTCGACCCTGGGCATCCCAGGCCCCGGCTCCGATGTCGAGCCAGTGACGCCCGTTGCGCGCCTCCTGCTCGGCATCGCGATCGTGGTCCTTGGACGTCATCTGCACGGCGTACACGCCCTGCCCCGCACGCCCCAGGACCACGACCGGGCGGTCCTTGCCTCGGGTGGGGTCCTCCTGGAAGGGGACCCAGGTCCACACGACCTCTCCGGGGTCGGCATCGCCGTCCGGCGAAGGCGAGTAGGAGGTGTGCGCAAGTGCTTCGGACACCGGGACCTCCCGAACGCCGCTGGGAGTGTATGGGGTGGAATGGGGTGAGGCGTTCCCGTGGGCGCAGTCGGCAGCACCCTGGTGCCCGCGCTCGGACCTCCCGGCGGTGCCTCCGCGTCCCGTCCCACCGGAGGTCCGCGCGGTTCCGGACCTGCCGCGGGCGCGGGTCGGGGAGGTCAGGGAGTCGAGCAGCGCTGCTCCGGCTGCACGCAGCATTCGTGTCAAGGTGTCGGCCACGTCCGTGACCCTAGCTGGTGAGCAGGACCAGCGCAGCGATCAGGGCGGTGGTGGCTGTGACCGGGATGATGGCAGCGGTGGCGACGACGAGAACCAGACTGGGGCGCAGATCCCTCTCCAACCAGGGAGAGGTCCCCGACGCTCCCACCCATGTCCGAGCAGCCCGCTGGGCGGCCTCCACGCGCGGCAGTGGAGTGGGGCGACGCAGGTCGAACTCTGCGCGTGCCTCCCGCCAGGTCGACCCGGTCGTGAGAACACCCGGGTGTGTCGGGGAGTCCGCATCGACCACGCGCGGGAGATGCGAGGTCGTGGCGGTCGGGTCCTCGTCGGGCTGACCGTCGATGTCCACTGTGACGGTGGGACCCCCGGAGCGGGGAGCTTCGCGCAGGTCACGGACCAGCCTGCGTCTGTCCAGGGCGAGGGCCACCACCAGGACGGTCGCAAGACATGCGATCACCAGAGGTATCCAGGAGCCCCAGCCGTCCCGTGCACGCACGACCAGAGCGCCGAGCAGCAGGCAGGAGGTGGTGGTGAGTCCGGCAACGGCGACGAGGACGGCGCCACCTGCGCTGGTGATCTGGGCGAGGACGCGCGAGACCGTCTGGTGGGCGGCGGGTGTGTCCATGTGGGTCATCGGTGCTCCCTCCTGCCCCCATTGTCCCCGCACCGCAGCCGGAGCGCTCGGGAGGGAGCACTTCTGGGCCGGGGGCGGTTCCGGTCCACCACGATGCTCGCCGCTGTGGGTGGTTCCCACCACCTGTCACCTGCCACCTGTCACCTGCCGCCTGGCACCTGGGGGTCTCTCCCCATGGATCCTCCGTGTCCACAGGTGCCGATCGTCCGGTTCCCACCCATCCACAGATGTTGCCGCCCTGTCCTGGTACAGCGGTAGAGGTGTCATCCTCGATCAAACAGGAAGAGGTTGGACTGACATGAAAAGGGAGGATCTGAGATGGTTGCAAAGAGGAGGCAGGACGGCCCACTGCTGCGCCACCTGACACCGGAGGAGGACGCGCCCGGGGAGCACGTCGACGGGCTCGCGGAGGCGATGCGTAGCGCAGACATGGGAGATCTCCCCACAGCGATCGCCCGGGTCGAAGAGATCCTGGACCGCGGTGAACTGGGCTTCCGGGTCGCCCTGGTCCTGCGCAAGCATCTCATCGAGTGGTTCGGTGCCCTGGGAATGCCCGATGAGGCGCGCCGTGTGGCGACCGATGCCGTGCAGGAGGCACGGGTCCACCTGGGGGCGTGCCATGAGCTGACGCTGGTTCTGCGCAACTCGGAACTCTACTGGATGTGCCTGAGTGGGTTCGGGGAGGTCGCGCACGGCAGGTTCGCGACACTGATCCGTGACGTGGAGAGGAGACTCGGTCCCTCCGATCCCCTTGCCTGGGCGGTTCGGACGAACTCGGCGATGCCCATGAAGAACGCGGGTGACTTCGCCGGTGCGGCCCGGGTGTACCGCAAGCTTCTGCAGGACATGTCCGCAGTCCTGGAGGACACCGATATGTTGGTGATGACGACCCGCGACAATCTCGCGGAGGTCCTGGCCGGTCAGGGCGACTACGGGGAGTCCACCCGCCTGTATGAAGGGCTGCTCGTCGACATGCTGTCGCGGTCCGGGGTAGGGGACCGTCGGGTTCTTCGTCTGCGGGACGAGATCGCCGCCAACGCCTTCTGTGCAGGTGAGTTCGAGCGGGCGCAGGAGCTGTGGGGGGTGTTGGCGGAGGACTGTCGACGTCATCTGGGGGAATGTGACCCCGAGACCGCGCGTCAGAGGACCTTGCAGGTGCTGCTGGCCGTCGAGCGCGACGATCCCGAGGCGGTGGTGAGGTGGTGTCGCACGCTGCTGGACAATCTCCCTGAGGACTTTCCCAGTGAGGACATTGACGGCTTCCGCGAGGTCATGCGCACCTACTCCGAGCGGTGTGGCGCGGGGCGACCCTCAGGCGGACAGTCCGCAGACGGGGACGGCGCGAGGTCAGACGCAGACGGTCAGCACGACCGCCGGGACGGCGTGGGGAGACATGCAGACGCTCAGCGCGACGGCCGGGACGGCGTGGGGAGACATGCAGACGGTCAGCACGACGGCCGGGACGGCGTGGGGAGACATGCAGACGGTCAGTGCGGAGGTGCGAAGTGCGGAGGTGGGAAGCGCGAAGGTGGGAAGTGCGGAGGTGGGAACGATACGGGGGAGCGTATGGATGGGGAAGGGGCCGCATGATCCGCCAGCCCGCCACCCGCCGAGGTCCGTCCTGTTTCTGGCCGAAGTCCGTCGTGTTTCCTGCCGAGGTCCGTCCACCCTGCGCAGTGCCAGCCCCCCGCGGGGCGGGTTGGCAGACATGCGGGGGCCGCGACGTGCGGCGTGCAGCCTCGACGAGGGCGGCCCCCTCAGATGGCAGACCTCAGCCGCGGGAGTTGCCGCGCATGCCCATGCGCCCGAGGGCTCCCGTGCTCGCCGTGCCAGCCGTGCCAGCCGGGCCACCCAGGCCACCCGGGCCAGTGGAACCGCTGCCTCCCTCCCCACGCCGGATGCTCCCTGCACCCCACCGCTGACAGTCCGCACCGATGTGCCCCACGGCGCAGCCCGGCAGTTGGCGCCCTCGGGGCGGGTGATGGGACGATGGGGGTATTCCGCCCCGTCCACCGGAGGTCCTCGTTGGCTCCCATCCCCACGCCCGACCAGCTCGGCACGATCCGTCCCGCGCACACACCGCAGGAACGCATCCGCAACTTCTGCATCATCGCGCACATCGACCACGGCAAGTCGACCCTGGCGGACCGGATGCTCCAGCTCACCGGCGTGGTGGAGTCGCGCGACATGCGCGCCCAGTACCTCGACCGCATGGACATCGAGCGCGAGCGCGGCATCACCATCAAATCCCAGGCCGTGCGCATGCCCTGGCAGGCGGGGGACACCGCCTATGCCCTCAACATGATCGACACCCCCGGCCACGTCGACTTCACCTATGAGGTCTCGCGTTCACTCGCCGCCTGCGAGGGCGCAGTGCTCCTCGTCGATGCCGCACAGGGCATCGAGGCCCAGACACTCGCCAATCTCTATCTCGCCATGGAGAACGACCTGGTCGTCATCCCCGTCCTCAACAAGATCGACCTTCCCGGCGCCCAACCCGACAAGTACGCCCACGAGATCGCCCAACTCATCGGGGTCGAGGAGTCCGAGGTCCTGCGCGTCTCCGGGAAGACCGGCGAGGGCGTGCCCGAACTGCTCGACCGCATCGTGGAACTGGTGCCCGCACCGGCGGGCGACCCGGGTGCTCCCACCCGCGCCATGATCTTCGACTCCGTCTACGACACCTACCGCGGGGTGGTCACCTACGTCCGCGTGGTCGACGGATCCCTGTCCACACGCGCCAAGGTGCGCATGATGTCCACAGGTTCCACCCACGAACTCCTGGAGATCGGCGTCATCTCACCGGACCCCACCCCGTCGGAGGGTATCGGAGCCGGGGAGGTCGGCTACCTCATCACCGGCGTGAAGGACGTCCGCCAGTCCAGGGTCGGCGACACGGTGACCACAGCCGTGCGGGGCTCGACGCAACCCCTGGCAGGCTACCGGGACCCCAAGCCCATGGTGTTCTCCGGCATCTACCCCGTGGACGGTTCCGACTTTCCCAATCTTCGCGACGCCCTGGAGCGGCTCCAGCTCAATGACGCCGCCCTCACCTACGAACCGGAGTCCTCCGCGGCCCTGGGGTTCGGGTTCCGCTGCGGTTTCCTGGGCCTGCTCCACCTGGAGATCGTGCGCGAACGCCTGGAGCGCGAGTTCGACCTGGACCTCATCGCCACCGCCCCCAATGTCGTCTACCACGTCAAAGCCGAGGACGGCACCGAGATCCGTGTCGACAACCCCTCGGAGTTCCCCGAGGGCAAGATCTCCGAGGTCCGCGAGCCCGTCGTCGACGCCACGGTGCTGACCCCCACGGAGTTCGTGGGCCCTGTCATGGAGCTGTGCCAGGAGCGGCGCGGCGCCATGAAGGGCATGGACTACCTCTCCGAGGACCGCGTGGAGATCCACTACACGCTGCCCCTGGCCGAGATCGTCTTCGACTTCTTCGACCAGTTGAAGTCACGCACCCGCGGCTACGCCTCCCTGGACTACCAGGAAGCCGGCGAGCAGACGGCCGACCTGGTCAAGGTCGACATCCTGCTCAACGGCGAGAAGGTCGACGCCTTCTCGGCAATCGTCCACAAGGACGCGGCCTACGCCTACGGTCTGCGCATGACCAAGCGTCTCAAGGAACTCATTCCCCGCCAGCAGTTCGAGATCCCCGTCCAGGCCGCGGTCGGCGCCCGCGTCATCGCCCGCGAGACCATCAAGGCCCTGCGGAAGGACATGCTGGCCAAGTGCTACGGCGGCGACATCACCCGCAAGCGCAAGCTGTTGGAGAAGCAGAAGGAGGGCAAGAAGCGCATGAAGTCCATCGGTCGCGTCGACGTCCCTCAGGAGGCCTTCATCGCCGCGCTGACATCCGACGTCCCCACCGGCAAGAAGTGACCTCGATGCGGGACGAGGGCGACGCAGGATCCGTCGTGGCCGGGGGCGCGCCCACGAGTGGGCAGGGTGGAGCTGCCGAGGGCGACGTCCCCCACCACCGGGGCGAGCAGATCCCTGCGGGACGCGCCCCTGAGGAACTCCCCCGGGCAGGTGGGCACGGTCACGGACCTCGCCCCACCGGTGCTCCCGCCCCCTACCTGGCGCGCACGAAGTCCTTCACTCGGCGCTCCCGACCCCTCCATGACTCCTTGCAGCGCACCATGGAACGCCATGGGCGCGACTACGTGTTGGACGTCCCGCGTGCGGAGGGCTGGACCACCGTCGCTCCCGACTACCACCCCGACCTCCCCACTCTCTTCGGGCGTGAGGCACCTCTGGTCGTGGAGATCGGCCCCGGGGTCGGTGAGCAGGTCGTTGCCGCGGCAGGTCGATGGCCCGGGCGGAACTTCCTGGCCTTCGAGGTCTGGCAGCCGGGAATCGCCAAGCTCGTCTCACGTGCCGCAGGAGCGGGGGTGTCCAACATTCGTGTCGTGGAGGCTGATGCCGCACAGGCCCTGCCCGTGGTTCTGGGGGATGCCAGCGTGGATGAGGTCTGGACGTTCTTCCCTGATCCCTGGCGCAAGGCCCGACACCGCAAGCGTCGTCTGGTCTCCCCTGAGTTCGCCTGTGAGGTCGCGCGGATCCTGGTGGATGGGGGAGTGTGGCGCCTGGCCACCGACTGGAACGATTACGCATGGCAGATGCGTGACGTCGTGGAGTCCTGCCCCGCCCTCGTCAATCCCCATGAAGGGGAACGCCCCGACCCGCTGGACCCCGAACCCGACCGTGGGGGTTTTGCCCCGCGTTGGCCCGGGCGCGTCACCACGCACTTCGAGACGCGGGGACAGGAAGCGGGCAGACGCGCCCACGACGTCCTCGGTGTGCGCCTGCCCAGGTCAGTGGCGGGAGTGGGGGAAGCGGAGCCCGCGGGGACGCAACCGTGAGTCTGCGCGACGCGCGTCGCGGTTCCCCCTACCCCTGGACCCTGGTGCCCGGTGTGGTCTTCCTCCTCTTCGCCTCCGGGCTGCGGGCCCCGATCACGGGTGTCCCGCCCCTGGTGGGCGCCATCGGGGAGGACCTGGCACTCTCGTCGGTCGGACAGGGGCTCCTCACCTCCATCCCCGTCCTCTGCTTCGGGGTCCTCACGCCCCTTGCCTCCTCCCTGCTGCGCCGCACCGGCCTGAACACCGGGGGAGCATGTGCCCTGGCGTTGGTGGTGCTCGGGTCCGTCGTGCGCTCCTCGGGTGGCACCGCGTTGCTCTTCGTGGGGACCGCCCTGATCGGTGTGGGGATCACGATCGGCAACCTCGTGGCCCCGATGGTCATCGGTCGCGACTTCCGCAGGCGCGCTGCCCTGATGACGGGCCTGTACACCTCCAGCATCAATGTCATCGTCACAGCCTCCACCGCTCTGGCGGTACCTGTGGCCACGTGGGTCGGGTGGCGTGCTTCCATCGCGGTGTGGGGGACTGTGCCGGTGATCGTGGCGGCGCTGACCTGGCTGTGGGCGTATCCCCCGCGATCCGACACGATCAGGCCCTCCCTGGCCGCCCGGGCCGGGCTGTGGGTGGACCGTGAACCCGTGCTGCGGGTGGAGGCCCCCGGCCTGTGGGGACGGATCCTGGGATGGCGACCCGCCTGGCTGCTGGCGAGTGCCTTCGCCGGACACACCTTCTCCTACTACGCGATGGCAGCCTGGTTGCCCACATCCTTGGGGGACCTCTCCGGGATGGGCCAGGGCGCGGCCGGTGCGGCGGCCTCGGTCTTCCAACTCACCGGCATCCTGGGGCCGTTGACGGTGCCGGTCATGTTCTCCGTGCTGCACTGGTCCGACCGCACCGTTCTCGCCGTGATCAGCGCCGCGTGGGCGGTCCTCCCCGTCGGGCTCCTGGTCCTGCCCTCGGGCTGGCTGGTGTGGAGCCTTGTCTCCGGTGTGGCGCAGGGAGCCTTCTTCACTGCTCTGTTCACCCTGGTCATCCGGCGTACCAGGAGTGTCGATGAGAACCGGACGGTCTCCGCACTGGTCCAGACGGTCGGCTACGTGGCGGCGTCCTTCGGGCCGGTGAGTCTGGGGTGGATCCACCAGGTCACAGGCGGATGGCAGGCGCCCTTCCTGCTCGTTGTCGCTGCACTGGTTGTGATGGCCGGATGCGCACTGGGCGCCGCGGGGGACAGGTCCACCCCTCCCGGCGCGGACCCTGCTGCACCCACTGGGCTGGTGGCGCCATGAGCCCGAGCCTCCCCCGGGGAGTGGCCTGGCCCACCGACGGACACCTGGACCCCGCTCTCGCCGAAGTGGCGGTCGGGCGTCCGTTCAGCCTCTACGTGCACGTGCCCTTCTGTCGGGTGCGCTGTGGGTACTGCGACTTCAACACCTACACCACCGGCTTCGGACAGGGGGCGGAACCCGGATCCTACGCGGACACTGTCGTGGAAGAGGCGGATCTCGCGGCTGATGTCCTGCACGCCGCGGGCTTTCCACCGCGGCCCGCCGACACCGTGTTCTTCGGGGGCGGAACCCCCACGATGCTCGACTCCCGGGAACTCGCGGACATCCTGGCCGGCCTGCGCGAGCGTCTGGGGATCGCCCAGGGCGCAGAAGTGACCATCGAGGCCAATCCCGAGACCGTCACACCGAGGTCCCTGGAGGCCTTGGCCCGGGCCGGGTTCACACGCGTGTCCGTGGGCATGCAGTCTGCCGTCCCCCATGTCCTGAAGACACTGGACCGCCAGCACCGTCCCGAACGGGTGCCACAGGTGGTGGGTTGGGCACGCGACCTCGGTCTCGACGTCTCCGTGGACCTGATCTACGGGACACCGGGGGAGTCCCTGGAGGACTGGCAACGATCCCTGGAGTCGGCCGTGTCGATGTCCCCCGACCATGTCAGTGCCTATGCCCTGGTGGTGGAGGAGGGCACCCGGATGGGTGCCCAGGTGGCCCGGGGGGAACTGCCCACCCCCGATCCCGACGACGAGGCCGACAAGTACGAACTGGCAGACCACCTGCTCTCCGAGGCCGGCTACCGCTGGTACGAGATCTCCAACTTCGCCCGGGTGGAGGAGGGGGAGGAGGGAACGCTGGGGACCGCGCTGCGTCACGCCTCCCGCCACAACCTCGCCTACTGGCGCGACTGGGACTGGTGG
>JAKECL010000044.1 GCA_030460725.1 Propionibacterium sp. | reverse complement strand
CGCGGGAGGAGTGAGACCAGGGGCGGGACTCCTCCCGGTCTCACTCCTCCCGGTCTCACTCCTCCCGGCGCTCGCCCTCGGGCCTCTCCGGCCCACCGACGCGAGAGTCCGGCGCTCGCCCACTACAGTGCGTGTCAGCGGCGGTGCCGGGAGCCCGCCCCTCAGAGAGGACGCACCCACCATGAGGAAGAACCGCGACGGGTCCTTCACCGACACGCCCCGTTTCACCATCGACCCCTCGGAGTCCATCCAGGGGATGCTCCGCGCCAGAGCTGAGGCCCGACCCGACGACGTCGTCGTGGAGGAGCGCAGCGAGGTCGGCGCCTGGCGTCCCGTGCGCGCCCAGGAACTCGTCTCGCGTGTCGTGGACGTCGCGCGGGGCCTCATCGGCCTGGGTGTGCGTCCGGGTGAGTCGGTGGCGGTCCTCTCCCCCACCAGCTTCGAGTGGATGCTGCTCGACTTGGGAATCCTCAGCGTCGGAGCGGTGACGGTCCCCATCTACGAGTCCGACTCCGCCGCACAGATCGCGCACATCCTTGCCGATGCGGAGGTCGTGCACGTCTTCACCGCGACCTCCCAGCAGGCGGAGCTGGTGGAGTCCGTGCGCACCCCGGGGGTGCGCTCCATCGACTCCCTGGACCGGGGGGCCCTGCGCACCCTGAGCTCGGCTGCGCGCAGGGTCGCCCCCTCCGAGGTCGACGACCGCTCGGCGGCCGTGCGTGCCCAGGACGTGGCCACCATCATCTACACCTCCGGCACCACCGGCGTCCCCAAGGGCGTGGTGCTCACGCACTCGAACTTCGTGGGCACCACGAAGGCCGTCTACCAGGTGTTGCCCGAGGTCATCGACTCCCCGCGCACGCGACTCCTGCTGTTCCTGCCGCTCGCCCATGTCCTCGCGCGCTTCGTCATGCACGCGGTTCTCGGCGGCCACGGCACCATCGCCTTCTCCCCCGATGTCAAGCGCCTGCTCCCCGACATCCAGGCCTTCAGACCTTCGGCGCTGCTGGCGGTGCCGCGCGTCCTGGAGAAGGTCTACAACGCCGCCTCCTCGAAGGCCGGCCACGGGGTGCGCCACCGCATCTTCGCCTGGTCCGCCAAGCAGGCGCGCAGCCACAGCGCTGCGCAGGAGAGCGCCTTCGGTCCCTCTCCCGCACTGCGTCTGCGTCATCGCCTGGCGGAGCGACTGGTGCTGGGGAAGGTACGTGCGGCACTGGGACCCAACATCGCCTACGTGGTCTCCGGTGGCGCGCCCCTGGCCACCGATCTCGCCCAGTTCTTCTCCGGCGCCGGAATCACCCTGCTGCAGGGCTACGGCCTGTCGGAGACAACGGGACCCATCACGGTGCAGCGTCTGGGTGCCAACCCCGTGGGCGGGGTCGGAGAAGTCCTGCCCGGCAACTCCGTGCGCACCGCAGAGGACGGAGAGGTCCTGGTCAAGGGCATCTCCGTCATGCGCGGCTACCACCACCTGCCCGAGGACACGGCCCGTGCACTGACCGGAGGCTGGTTCCACACCGGGGACCTGGGGACCCTGGACCGCAAGGGCCAGCTGCGCATCACGGGGCGCAAGAAGGAACTCATCGTGACCGCCGGAGGCAAGAACGTCTCCCCGGAGGTCCTGGAGGACGCCCTCCAGACCCATCCCCTCATCAGCCACGTCGTCGTCGTGGGGGACGGACGCCCCTACATCGGCGCCCTGGTCACCCTGGACCCCGAGATGCTGCCCGTCTGGCTGCGCTCCAAGAACCTCGACGTCGTGGACCCGGCGACCGCCGCCGACCTCCCGGAGGTCCGCGACTCCCTGCAGCGCGCCATCGACCGCGCCAACTCCCAGGTCTCGCGTGCGGAGTCCATCCGACGCTTCCGGATCCTCGATGCGGCCTTCACCGTCGAGAACGGTTACCTCACCCCCTCCCTCAAGCTTCGCCGCAGCAAGGTCCTCCACGACTTCTCCGACCAGGTGGATGCGCTCTACGACGAGGGCGAGGCGGAGAAGGTGGCCGAGGAGAATGCGCAGCACGAGGGTCGTCGGCGTCGCCGCTCCCGACGCGACTGAGGGCTCCCGGTACCCCACCTGCCTTCACCCGCGCGGTCACCAGGACCGCGTCCACCCGATGTCCACTCCCCGTGGATCCAGGTGCGGGGCGGACGGCAGGTGGGAGTGGAGGCGGCGGGTCCACACCGTCGTCTCCACTCCCCCGGCTAGAGTGGGCGGGCAGACATGGAGCCGCTGACCTGCGGCAGGAAGGCGGGAACGCATGCCAGTTCGCAGGCTCGAGGACGGTTCATGGGAGAATCCGGCGCTCTACGAGGTCGATCCTTCGATGAACCTGCCGAAGATGCTGGCCAAGCGGGCCCAGGAGCACCCCGGCCAGATCGCCATCGAGAGACGCACCGATGTCGGGTCGTGGCGCCCCGTCACCATCGAGGAGTACCTGCGCACGGTGGAGGACACCGCCCGAGGCCTCATCGGGATGGGACTGCAGGCCGGGGAGCACCTCGCGATCCTCGCGCCCACCTCCTACGAGTGGGCCGTCCTCGATGCCGCGGCCCTGGCCTGCGGGGCGGTCACCGTTCCCATCTACGAGACGGACTCGGCCGCCCAGATCGCGCACATCCTTGCCGATGCGGACATCGTCATGGTCTTCACCGCGACGTCCCAACAGGCCGACCTCGTCCAGTCGGTGCGCACCGAGTCGGTGCGCCACCTCCTCTCCCTCGACCGCGGTGCGGAAGCAGAGGTCGCCCGCGCCTCCCGACCCGTCGCCCCCCTGGAGGTCGAGGAACGCACGGAGGCCGTGGGACTGCACGACGTGGCGACGATCATCTACACCTCCGGCACCACCGGCGTGCCCAAGGGAGTGGTCCTCACCCACGCGAACTTCATCGAGGGTTTCGCACAGGCCTATGACTTCCTGCCCGCCCTCATCAATGATCCGCGCTCCCGCTCACTGCTCTTCCTGCCGGTTGCCCACGTCCTGGCACGTTTCGTCATGTACGCCCTCCTCACCGGCCAGGGCCGGGTCGCGTTCTCCCCGGACACCCGCAACCTGGTCTCCGACATCTCCACCTTCCGCCCCACCATGCTCCTGGCCGTGCCCCGCGTGCTGGAGAAGGTCTACAACCTTGCCTCCGCGAAGGCAGGTGGGGGGTTCAAGGGCACCGTCTTCGCATGGTCCGCCAAGCAGGCCCGCGACGTCTCCCGCGCCACCGCCTACGTGGGGGAACTCGGGCAGACCCCTGTGGGGCAGGACGTGCCCCTGGGTGACACCTCGCGCGTCACCGACTTCACCTCCCAGGCCTCCCCCGGCCCCTCCACTGCTCTGCGCATGCGCCACCACCTGGCGGAGACCCTGGCCCTGTCCAAGGTCCGTGACGTCCTGGGTCCGAACCTGGAGACCATCATCTGCGGTGGCGCCCCCCTGGCCCTGGACCTCGCCCACTTCTACCGTGGCATCGGCATCACCCTGCTCCAGGGGTACGGCCTGTCCGAGACGACGGGCCCGATCTCCGTCGAGGTGCCCTCCGATTTCCCTCCCGACTCCGTCGGGTTCGTGTGGCCCGGAAACCGCATGAAGATCGCAGAGGACGGGGAACTGCTGCTCCAGGGGGTCTCGGTGTCGCAGGGCTACCACAACCTGCCTGAGGAGACCGCGAAGTCGTTCCGCGACGGGTGGTTCGTCACCGGGGACCTGGCCAGCATCGACGACACCGGGCACCTGCGCATCACGGGGCGCAAGAAGGAACTCATCGTGACCGCCGGAGGCAAGAACGTCTCCCCGGAGGTCCTGGAGGACGCCCTCCAGACCCATCCCCTCATCAGCCACGTCGTCGTCGTGGGGGACGGACGCCCCTACATCGGCGCCCTCATCACCCTGGACCCCGAGATGCTCCCCGTCTGGCTGTCCAACAAGGGGCTGCCGGCAGTGTCCACCGCCGGGGCGGCGGAGTTGCCCGAGGTGCGACAGTCCCTGGACCGGGCACTGGCCCGCGCCAACCGACAGGTCTCACGCGCGGAGTCCATCCGACGCTACCGCATCGTCGATGCGGCCTTCACCGTCGAGAACGGCTACCTCACGCCCTCCCTCAAGCTCAAGAGGCACGCCGTCCTGCGTGACTTCGCGGACGAGGTCGACGCCCTCTATGCCGAGGGCGAGGCCGAACGCGCCCGCAGCGACCAACACTGAGGGAGTTCTCCCTCAGGCGCTGCGACGCCGGACGTCACGTGTGAGGACGCCCTTGAGGTACTGTCCCGTGAAGGAGCCCTCGACCTCCGCGACCTCCTCGGGGGTGCCCTCCGCGATGACACGCCCTCCACCCGAGCCCCCCTCGGGGCCCATGTCGATGACCCAGTCGGCGGACTTGATGACATCGAGGTTGTGCTCGATGACGACCACCGTGTTGCCGCGCTCCACCAGGGACTGCAGCACCAGCAGCAGCTTGCGGATGTCCTCGGTGTGGAGCCCCGTGGTCGGCTCGTCCAGCACGTAGACCGTGCGACCCGTGGAGCGACGCTGCAGTTCGGAGGCGAGCTTCACGCGCTGCGCCTCACCACCGGAGAGGGTGGTGGCCGACTGCCCCAGGCGCACGTATCCCAGCCCCACCTCGACGAGGGTGTTGAGGTGGCGGGCGATGCGGGGGATGGAGGTGAAGAACTCCGCGGCCTCCGCGATGGGCATGTCCAGGACGTCGGAGACGGTCTTCCCCTTGTAGTGGATCTCCAGGGTCTCGCGGTTGTAGCGCGCGCCGTGGCAGGTCTCGCAGGGGACGTAGACATCGGGCAGGAAGTTCATCTCGATGCGGATGGTGCCGTCGCCCTTGCAGGCCTCGCAGCGCCCTCCCTTGACGTTGAAGGAGAAGCGACCCGGGCCGTAGCCGCGGACCTTCGCCTCCTGGGTCTCGGCGAAGAGCTTGCGGATGAGGTCCCACACCCCGGTGTAGGTGGCGGGGTTGGAGCGCGGGGTGCGCCCGATGGGTGACTGGTCGACGTGGACCACCTTGTCGAGGTCCTGGGTCCCTGTCACCGCGCGGTGGCGGCCTGGGACCGTGCGGGCCCCGTTGAGGCGCGAGGCGAGGGAGCGGTAGAGGATCTGGTTCACCAGGGTCGACTTGCCCGATCCTGACACTCCCGTCACGGCCACGAAGCAGCCGAGGGGGAAGGCGACGGTCACATCGTCCAGGTTGTGCTCGCGGGCACCCTTGACGATGATCCGCCGCTTGGGGTCCACGTGGCGACGTGTCTCCGGCAGCGGGATCGAGCGGCGACCCGCCAGGTAGTCCCCGGTGATCGAGCGCGGGTTGTCCTTCAGGCCCTCCACCGTCCCGGAGTGGACGACCCAGCCGCCGTGCTCGCCGGCCCCCGGGCCGATGTCCACCACCCAGTCGGCGGCCTCGATGGTCTCCTCGTCGTGCTCGACGACAATGAGGGTGTTGCCGAGGTCCCGCAGGCGCTCCAATGTGGTGATCAGCCGGCGGTTGTCCCGCTGGTGCAGCCCGATGGAGGGCTCGTCGAGGACGTAGAGCACGCCGACCAGACCGGACCCGATCTGTGTGGCCAGGCGGATGCGTTGCGCCTCGCCACCCGAGAGGGTCCCCGCTCCGCGTGAGAGCGTGAGGTAGGTGAGGCCGACATCGACCAGGAAGTCGAGGCGGGCACGGATCTCGTGGAGCACGGGCCCGGCGATCGCGGTGGCCCTCGCATCGAGTTCCAGGTTCTCCAGGTAGCTGCGCGCATCCGCAATGGAGAGGTCGGAGAGCTCGGCGATGTTGAGATCGCCCAGGCGCACCGCCAGCACCTCGGGTCGCAGGCGCGCACCGTGGCAGGCCGGGCAGGGCACCTCACGCATGTAGGCGTCCATCCGGTCCAGGGTCCACTGGGACTCGGTCTCCTCGCGTTTGCGTTCCACGAAGTTGACGGCGCCCTCGAAGCCGGTCGTGTAGGAGCGCTCCCTGCCCCACCGGTTGCGGAACTTGACCTTGACCTCGTAGTCCTGGCCGAAGAGCACCGCCTGGCGGACCTCCTCGGGCAGCTCACGCCACGGCGTCTTCACCGAGAACCCCATCTCGCGCCCCAGCGAGGTGAGCAACTGGACGTGGTACTTCAGGTTCGAGCTCCACGGCGCCACCGCACCGTCAGCGAGGGAGAGCTCCTCGTCGGGCACGACGAGGTCGGGATCGACCTCCAGCTTGGAGCCCAGACCGGAGCACTCCGGGCACGCGCCGTAGGGGGCGTTGAAGGAGAAGGTCCGTGGTTCGATCTCCTCCAGGGCCAAGGGGTGGTCGTTGGGGCAGGCGCGCTTCTCGGAGAAGCGGCGGGAGCGCTCCGGGTCGTCCTCGGGCAGGTCCACCCGGTCGATGATCACCAGCCCGTCGGAGAGCCCCAGTGCCGTCTCCACGGAGTCGGTGAGGCGTTGACGCATGCCCTCGCGCACCACCAGGCGGTCCACGACCACCGAGATGTCGTGCTTGAGCTTCTTCTCCAGCGTGGGGGGCTGCTCGAGGCGGACCTGCTCCCCGTCGATGAGGGCCCGGGCATAGCCGGAGGTCCGCAGCTCCTCCAGGAGGTCCTGGTACTCGCCCTTGCGTCCGCGCACCACAGGTGCCAGGACCTGGAAGCGGGTGCCCTCGGGAAGGGCTCGGACGCGGTCCACGATCTGCTGGGGTGTCTGGGACTGGATGCGCGCCCCGCACACCGGGCAGTGGGCGACTCCGGCGCGCGCGTAGAGCAGGCGGAGGTAGTCGTGGATCTCGGTGATCGTGCCGACCGTGGAGCGCGGGTTGCGCGAGGTCGACTTCTGGTCGATGGAGACCGCCGGGGACAGCCCCTCGATGAAGTCGACGTCAGGCTTGTCCATCTGGCCCAGGAACTGGCGCGCGTAAGAGGACAGGGACTCGACGTAGCGACGCTGGCCCTCGGCGAAGATCGTGTCGAAGGCCAGGGAGGACTTGCCCGAGCCCGACAACCCCGTGAAGACGATCATCGAGTCCCGGGGCAGTTCGAGGTCGATCCCCTTGAGGTTGTGCTGGCGGGCACCGCGGATGATGAGCTGGTCGGTCACCCGTCGATCCTACGTTCCCGGGCCCACAGTCGTACATGTGTTCCATCACATGTCCTCCCCCGTGGGACCGAGCCGGGCCTCCCCGCGCCCCTGCCCGCCCCATCGCACGTCGGGACGCATTCCCGGGCATAATGTCCCCATGGGCCTCTACGTGATCGAGTACACCTACGACCATTCGCTCGACTCCCTCATCCACGACTTCCGTCCCTCGCACCGCACGTTCCTGCGCGACCTGCACGACCGGGGGGTTCTCGTGGCTTCGGGGTTCCTGCGCGATGCGATGGACGAGGGCGCGCTCATCATCCTCCACGCCGATTCCGCAATGGACGCGCTGCGCATCCTGGAGGAGGACCCCTTCTTCACCGCGGGATTCATCGTGCGACGCCACGCCCGCCAGTGGGTGCCCACCATAGGGGAACAGGCCGAGGACTTCGACACGGAGTTCCCCTTCTCCTGACCCCCCTGACGAGGGCGGCGCCCTCGTCCCCAGTCCTCCTCCGCGCTGCGGTGGCGGGCGGGGCCACCCCGGGTCTACTCGCCCGTGAGCCCCATGCGGCGCTCCAGGGCGCGGGCGATGGTGGCGGGTTCCTCCACGGCGCTCATGTGGCGCACACCGGGCACGTGCACGACCTCCACATCGGGGCAGGAGCCCGCGCGCACCTCCTCGGCCAGGGCGTCCGCCGCTGCCCAGGGCAGAGCCGCGTCACCCTCCCCCGAGACGAGCAGGAGGGGCGAGGTGAGAGAGGCCAGGCCCCCGCGCAGGTCGGTGGTGGAGAGCACCTCGCAGCACTGCGCGTAGCCCTCGTCGGAGCAGGCGAGGAACTCCTCGCGGATGCGGCTCACCCAGGCGCTGCCACGCCCCGCGGCGAACTCGGGGGAGAACCAGCGTTCCAGGGTCGCCTCCACCAGTGCGCCCGTCCCCTGGCTGCGCACGAGGGCGGCCTTGTCGACCCACTGTTGGGCGGGCAGGTTCACCGGTCCAGAGCTCATCACCGAGGTCGTCAGGACGCGCCGGGGCGCCATCTGCGCCACGGCCAGCGCAACCAGTCCCCCCAGGGAGAGCCCTGCGACGTGGAAGGTGCCGATCCCCGCCCCCTCCAGGGAGCGCAGGAGTGCTGCGACCAACTGCTCCATCGTCAGGGGCGAGTCGAGTTCGGGCGGGGTCGTACCCCCGTGGCCCGGGAGGTCGTACCTCACCGTGCGCACCCCTGCCCCCAGCTCCTCCACGACGTCGTCCCACATGACGTGGCTGGAACCCAGCGAGTGTCCGAGCACGAGGACGGGGGCGTCCTGCTCTCCCTCGATCGTGAGTCCCAGTTCCCAGTTCTGTGCCATGGCCAGCTCCTCTGTTCGCGGTCCACCTCCCAGTGTGCACGGCCGGGTCCTCGCGCGGAAGTCACCGGACGGCTACGGTGGCCACATGGCCATCTTCGCTGTCGAATACGTCTACGACCCCGCCCGTTCCACCGAGATGGATGCCGTGCGCCCCGCGCACCGCGCCCACACGGCGGGACTGAATGAGCAGGGCGCTCTCATCGCCTCAGGACCCTGGGTGGGGGGACGCCCCGGCGCCTTCTTCCTGGTGCGTGCGGAATCGGAGGAGGGGGCACTCGACGTGCTGGCCGAGGACCCGTTCTTCCTGGACGGTTTCGTCCTCTCCCGCACGGTCCGTCAGTGGAACCCGGTGACCGGCAACCTCGCCTAGGCCGCGCCGGCCCTCTCCGCTGCATGGTGGGCACGCCGGGCGAAGATCCGGTGGGCCACCTCGATGAGCAGGCAGGCACCCACCCCGAAGCAGGACACCACCAGCCACTGGGCGGACGTCGGCCACTCCAGGGCGAAGAAGTGGCGTGAGAAGGGGATCAGCAGACCGCCCACCGCGCCCCCCGCCATGAGGGCCAGCAGTGCGACGCGCCAGCCGACGAGGGGGCGCG
>JAKECL010000043.1 GCA_030460725.1 Propionibacterium sp. | reverse complement strand
GAGGACAACGGCGAGATGTCCGCGTGGTTCATCTACTCCGCACTCGGCTTCTACCCGTTGAAGGTCGGTTCGGGGGACTACACGATCGGATCCCCGATGTTCGACTCCGCGACCGTGCACATGGGTGGCAAGGACCTGGTGGTCACCGCCGAGGGAGCCTCGCAGGGCAAGACCTATGTCGCCGGTGTCAGTGCGAACGGCAAGGCGATCACGGAGACGACCTTTGACGGCTCCCTGGTCCGGGACGGTGGCACACTCACCTTCACCATGAGTGATGAGCCCTCCACCTGGGGTGCCAAGGACATGAGCGAGGAACTCAAGGTTCCCGAGACCATGGTCGATGCGACCAAGCCGGGTCTGGGCACACTGACCGCGAAGGATGCCACTCCCGTCGCCCGGCTCACCGACGACAACATGACATCCTCCGTCATCTTCGGATCGGACTCCACCGAGCTCACCTGGACCTCGGGCGCCGGCCCCGTCTCCGTCCACCAGTACACACTCACCTCCACCACGGACCCGGGAGCCGCCGCTCCGACCTCGTGGACCCTGGAGGGCTCCCTGGACGGGACGACCTGGACGACCCTGGACACCCGGGAGGGGCAGACCTTCCCCTTCGGGACCCAGGTGCGGCCCTTCACCGTGTCCGGGGACGGTGCCGCGTACTCCAGCTACCGTCTCTCGGTGAGGTCCGCGCCGGGGACCACCCTGGGACTGGCGGAGGTCGAGCTCTTCGCGAAGGCATCCGCTGCGGACTCCGTGTCTCTCAGCGCTGCCTCCGAGCAGCAGGCCAAGGTCGGTCAGGAGTTCTCCGGGAACCTCGCCACCCTCACGGGACCTGCCGCAGACGCTTCGGCCTACACCGTCCTGGTCTCCCCCGGTGACGGAGGCGATCCTGTCGCCGCGACCCTCACGGCCAACGGGCTGGGAGGATGGTCGGTGAGCGCACCGCACACCTATGACAAGGTGGGCACCTACACCGTCACCGTGAGCGCCACCGACTCCGAAGGCTCTGCTGCTTCGGTCACCACGCAGGTGACGGTCTCACGGGATGCCTCGCTGCAGGGCTCCTTCACGAACACCTGCATCGCCGACTCCCACAACGGCGCAAGTTGCGACGGACAGGGCTCGGGCTACAAGCGCGCGGACCTGGAGTCGGCTGGTTTCGTGGCGGGAAAGACGCTGCCCCTGGGCACCAGCGGCCTGACCTATGACCTTCCCCTGGTGGAGCCGGGACAGCCCGACAATGCCACCGGGGAGGGACAGACGATCTCCCTCGACCTCGGTGCCGGTGCCACCATGATCTCCCTGGTGGGAGCGGCGACGGAGTCGGACAAGGATCTCAAGGGCGTCCTCACCTTCACCGACGGGAGCACCCAGGAGATTCCGCTGCAGTTCGGCGACTGGGTGGGCAAGGCCGGCAACCCGGCCTTCGGCAACTCCGTCGTGGCGGTGTCGAACGGACGCATGATCGGGACCAGCCCTGAGGCCGGGAACCCGAAGCGGTCGGCAGTCTTTGCCACCGCTCCTGTCGAACTGGCCAAGGACGCGGAGGGAACCGTGAAGACGGTCGCCACCCTCACCCTGCCCCAGGAGAAGGGAACGTTGAAGGAGGACGGACGGATCCACCTCTTCGCCATCGCCTCCGACGGAGTGCGCTCAGCGACCGAAGCCCTCGCGCTCGCACCGTCTGAGGACCTGGGCGTCGAGGCCGGCTCCAAGCTCTCCGCCGTACTGGCCACCGTCACGGGTGGCAGGCCCGGGGCGGCGCTCACAGCGACCGTGAACTGGGGCGACGGGTCCGCCCTCGTCGATGCCACGGTCACCGACGGCAGGGTGGAGGGAACCCACACCTACGCCGCAGCGGGCACCCACACCGTGCGGGTGAGCGTCGACGACGGCGTGAGGTCCGCATCCACCCAGCTGCAGGTCACCGTCCGTGACGGGGCCGCCACCTACGATCCCGTGCTGACGGTGCCCGACGGGGCCGTCGCCCCCGGCGCGCAGGTCCAGGTCGGTGGCACAGGATTCGCCCCCGGCGAGTCCGTGGTGCTCTCCTTCGCCGGCAGCTCCACCACGGCCACCGCCGACGAGGCCGGAGCCTTCTCCACCAGCCTCCAGGTGCCGACGGACGCCACACCGGGAGTCCAGGTGATCACCGCGCTCGGAGACGTCTCCAAGGTCGAGGCGCAGGCGCGGGTCACCGTGTCCGAGCCCGATGTGGACCCGGTCGCCACGCGGACCCAGTTGGCGGCCTCGGCCTCCGAGGTCATGGTCAACCAGCCCTTCCGGCTGACCGCGACCCTCTCCCCGGACACTGCCACGGGGACGGTGCGCGTGTACGAGGGCGACACTGAACTCGGGTCCGGCGTGGTCTCGGGGGGTGTGGCGACGGTGGACCTGCGTCTTGCCACCTCCGGCGTCCACGTCCTGAGCGCGGAGTTCGTGCCGGACAACCCGCAGGCCTTCGCGGGATCCACCTCGGAGTCGGTGGAGGTCTCCGTCACCAGCGCCCCGGTCGGAGAGGCGAGCATCCAGCTCTCCCACTCCTCCCGGATGCGTGGGGAGACCCTGGGCGTCACCGGAACGGGATTCACTGCCGGGGAGTCCGTCCGGATCTCCCTGGGCTCCGACCCGATCCAGCTCGCCACGGTGACGGCTGACGCCACTGGCAGCTTCGCGCTCACCGTGACGATCCCGCAGGAGGCCGTCGTCGGAGACCATGCGGTGATCGCCGTCGGTCAGGTGTCGGGCCTCAAGGCCACTGCGGACCTGACGGTGGCAGACCGTCCTGTCCCCGGTGACAACGGCGCTGGTGCCTCGAGTGGCGGCTCGACAGGCGGGTCGCACGGCCTGGCTGTCACGGGTGCCACCGGAGTGGGTGTCCTGGCCCTCGTCGCGGCGTCGCTCTTCTGTGGAGGCCTGGCACTGAAGGTGCGCAGGCGCAGGCACCTGGGTGCCACTGCAACGGAAGGGGGAGTCTCCGGGGAGTGATCCCGGACTGACCTGACGTGGGTGGTGGGACCCGGGGGACCGGGCCTCACCACCCACGTGGTGCATCCGTCGTCATACAGTGGGGGCAGGCGGTTCCTTCAGGGAACCTCCCACCGAAGGAGGTGCGGATGTGGGTCCTGGCGGGCGTGCTGCTCTCGGCTCTGGTGGTGGCACTGTGCGCCTTGGCAGTGACGTGGCGGGACCTGTGTCGCTCCCGCGACGCCCTGTCCCACCTGCGTGCCTACCATGAGGAACGCATGGCGCGCCCCAATGTGCTCTCCCACGAACTGCGCACGCCCCTCACGGTGGTCCAGGGGTCGGCTGAGCTCCTCCTGGAGGAGTCCCCGGGGCCCCTCAATGACGTGCAGCGGGGATTCGTGGCCACCATCGCGGAGAACTCCCACCAGGTCATCGAGATGGCCAACGACCTGTTGGAGGAGGCGCGGATCGAGTCCGAGCTCTTCAACATGCACCCGGAGCGGGTGGAGGTCCGACAACTTGTGCGCGAGTGTGTACGCAACCTGCGGCGCGTGCACGCCGCACCGATCCGCCTGGACTCCCGTGGCGCTCCACTCCATCTGGCACTGGACCCCGTGCTCATGCGGCAGGCGATCACGAATCTCATCAACAACGCCGCCCGGCACGCGGGGGAGGGAGTGACCATCACCGTGTCGGTCCTGGACTCCGAGGAGACGGTCACCGTGGCGGTCTCAGACGACGGCGAAGGCATGACACCGCAGGAGCGGGAAGCGCTCTTCGTTCCTTTTGCCACCGGGGGGTCGCGCAGGCCCGGGACCGGTCTGGGCATGATGATCACGCAGAGGATCGTCGAGCTGCACGGCGGTCGCGTCCTGGTCGACACCATCGCTCGACGCGGCACGACCGTCTACCTGGTGCTTCCGGTGAGGTGGGACCCCTCCCACGTGCGGGACCCTGCGAGCGTGGTGACTCCTGCTCCGGGCGGGACTCGCCCCGGCACCGACGGGGAGACGGGGGTGGGGCGATGACGGAGCCGCGACCACGGGCCCTGGTGGTCGACGACGAACCGCAGATCCTCATGATCATGAGATTCGCGCTGGAGACCCAGGGGTTCGACTGCGACACCGCGGCGGACGGTGCCACCGCGTGGGAGGAGTTCAGGTCAGGACACTTCGACCTGGTCGTCCTGGACCTGATGATCCCCGTGGTCTCCGGTGTCGTCCTGTGCCAACGGATCCGCGCGGTCTCGGAGGTTCCGGTCATCATGATCACCGCGCTGGGTCAGGAGGCTGATCGTGTCCGTGGTCTGGAGGCCGGTGCCGACGACTACATCACCAAGCCCTTCAGTCCCCGGGAGTTTGCGCTGCGTGCCCAGGGACTCGTCCGACGGTGGCGGGGTGGGAGCCGCGGGTCCTTGACCAACGGTCCGCTCGTCATTGACGTTCAGACCCACCGGGTCCTCGTCGATGGGGAGGCCCAGGAGATGTCCAGCACCGAGGTCCGCTTCCTTGAGTCGCTGGTCCGGCACCTCGGCGAGGACGTCAGCTACCGTCAGCTGCTCAATGAGGTCTGGGCGACGGCGGACCAGGCGGGCGGCAAGGACATGATCAAGACCACCGCCTACCGCGTGCGCAAGGTTCTGGGGCCGAGGGGCCCGGCCCTGGTGCAGTCCGTGCGAGGAGTCGGCTACAGGATGCCCGTGCTTCCTCCCACCTGAGGAGGAGAGGACCTTCAGGGGCAGAGGGTCGGCGCCGAGAGCACCGGTCGGATGCGACGTGCTCCGGAGGCCAGTGTGGTCGCCACGGGATCGACCCTGATCCGTGCCCCAGATGTCGGTCCCCAGATGTCGATCCCCGGGGCCGGTCGAGGGCGCGGTCGAGGGGGCCGGGCGACGGTGACAGCAGTGTTACCGAGCGTTACCGGGGGTGTCGGGGAAGCCGCGTGGGTCGGGCCAGTATGGGTGTGACTCCGGTGGGAACGGTCCCATCGGTCACCAGCTGCTCGGTTCGAAGGAGAATCCAGATGAGCGCACGGAAGATCATCAGCCCACTCGCGGCTCTCGCCGTCATCGCAGGGATGGGCCTGACAGCCTGTTCGTCCGGGACGCAGAGTGGGTCGGCGTCGCAGAGCGGCTCCGCAGAGGGATCAGGCGGTGGTGGATCGCTCACACTGGCGTGTTCGAACCAGGAGGACTGGTGCCAGTTCATGGCGAACGCATACCAGGAAGCGACCGGCGTGAAGACGAACTATGTCCGGCTCTCGGGTGGCGAGGCCCTGGCCCGACTCCAGTCCGCCAAGGACAACCCGGAGTTCGATGTCTGGTACGGAGCCGGGGCCGATCAGCACGAGGCGGGCAACGAGGCGGGCGTCATCGAGCCCTACGTGTCTCCCGCCGCGGACGAGACCCCTGACGCCTACAAGGACCCCAACGGCGTGTGGGTGGGCATCTACGGAGGCATGGTCGGCTTCTGCTCGAACACGGACAAGCTCGCCGACCTGGGACTGAGCACGCCGGAGTCGTGGGACGACCTCCTGAAGCCCGAGTACAAGCAGGAGGTCGCCGTCTCCCACCCCGGGACGTCCTCCACCGCCTACACCTTCCTGTGGACGCAGTACGTTCTCAACGGCGAGGACCAGGCCAAGACCTTCGACTACCTCAAGCAGTTGAACAACAACGTCCTCCAGTACGCGAAGACGGGTGCGGCTCCCGGCCAGATGGCGGGGCGCTCCGAGATCGCGACCGGCATCATCTTCAGCCAGGACTGCGTGAAGTACCAGAAGGAGGGCATGCCCCTGGAACTGAGCTTCCCGAAGGAGGGAACCGGGTACGAGATCGGCGCCATCTCCCTGGTCAAGGGCAGCAAGAACATGGAGGGTGCGAAGGCATTCATGGACTGGGCGCTGTCGGCTGAGGCACAGAACCTCTACCCCGAGGCGAATTCCTACCAGATCCCGATCAACTCCACCGCCACCGCAGATCCCGCGGTGCTCACCTTCGACAAGGTCAAGCTGATCGACATGGACATGACTGCTGCCGGGGACATGAAGAAGGAACTCGTCGACGCATTCACCAATGAGATTGCGACGGCGCCGAAGGAATGAGTACCACGGCATCTCCGCGTGAGCTCGTGAGGGAGGGCGGCGGGCGGCGCCCAGCAGAAGCTTCCCGCCGCCAGAAGGTGCGGCAGGACCCCACGGTGACGCTCCTCCTGGTGGGCATCGTCCTCGTCCTCGGTCTCATCGTCATCTACCCCATCAGCTCAATCCTCAGCGCGGGCTTCAGTGCCGAAGGGGTGGAGGTCTTCAGAACCCTCTTCGCCTCGACCGCGAGCAGGGAGATCATCACCAACACCCTGGTGTTGGGGCTGATCGTCGGTCTGACCGGAACCGCGGTCGGCTTCCTGCTTGCCTTCGTCCAGGTACGCACAGCAGTCCGCGGGAAGAAGGTCCTCCACCTCCTCTCCCTGCTACCAATAGTCGCACCGCCGTTTGCAGTGGCGACCTCGGCAATCGTCCTGTTCGGACGCAATGGTGTGATCACTCATCAGATGCTGGGCAGGGACTGGAACATCTACGGGCTGCCGGGCCTGACGCTGGTCCTCACGCTGTCCTTCTTCCCCGTGGCATACATGAACATGCTCGGAATGATGAAGAGCTTGGATCCGTCACTGGACGAAGCGGCTGCCTCCCTTGGTGCCTCCAAGGGCAAGATCTTCCTGACAGTCACCTTGCCCATGCTGGTGCCCGGCATTGCCGCATCCTTCCTGCTCCTCTTCGTCGAGGCGATCGCAGACCTCGCAAATCCGCTGGTGATCGGCGGTGACTACTCGGTCCTGGCCTCTCGTGCCTACATCGCCATCACGGCTGACTACAACATCAACGCGGGTGCGGCCTACTCCCTGGTCCTCCTCGTGCCCGCACTGTTGGTCTTCATGGTCCAGCGCTATTGGGTCTCGCGGAAGTCGGTCGTCACGGTGACAGGCAAGCCCACCGGGCGGGCAAAGCCCGTTGGGGGACTGGGTGCCTGGCTGGTGTGTGCTCTGGCCTGGCTGATGGCCGCGCTCATCGTGGTCATCTACGGCACAGTCCTCGTGGGTGGCTTCGTCAAGATCCTCGGAGTGAACAACACGTTCACCCTTGCCAACTACAAGTACGTGCTCTTCGGTCTGGGGCAGGCCGCGATGGTCGACACGACGGTCCTCGCGCTCATCTCCACGCCCATCGCGGGGCTGCTCGGCATCGTGACCGCGTGGCTCGTCTCACGCAAACTCCGGCGCTTCGCAGGTGTCATGGACTTCATCGGGATGCTCGGGATGACGGTGCCCGGAACCGTTCTGGGCATCGGCTACGCCATCGCCTTCAACCATCCGATCTTCCTGTTCGGCCATCAGATCCTCCCGGCGCTGGCCGGAGGCGGTGCCGTGTTCTCCGGGGCCGCGGCCATCGTCATGGTCTACGTCGCTCGATCCATGCCGAACGGTCTCCGCTCGGGAGTTGCATCCCTGGAGCAGATCAGTGGGGCGATCGAGGAGGCATCGACCTCCTTGGGGGCCAGCGGCACCCAGACCTTCTCCAAGGTGACCGTGCCCCTGATCAAACCCGCGATGCTCTCGGGACTGACCTATGCCTTCGCGCGCGCGATGACGACCCTGTCACCCATCATCTTCATCACCACTCCTGGCGTGAAGATCATGACCGCGCAGATCCTGGCCGAAGTTGACGTCGGTCGGTTCGGAAACGCGTTCGCCTACTGCACGATCCTGATCGTCATCGTGATGATCGTGATCCTGCTGCTCAATCTTCTCGTGCGGGACCGCTCAGTCTCCGCGCAACAACTCGGAGGCGCATTCTGATGACACAGGCACTGAACCCGGTGGGAGATGCTCCTGCCAAGAGCCGACGGGGTGGTCCCTCGAGGTCGGAGGCAACGACGGAGGTGGGCAGGCTCGAGCTGGTCGGTCTGACCAAGAGGTTCGGCGAAGGCGCCGAGGCCGTCACCGCCGTGGACGCCATAGACCTGGTCATTGAACCGGGGGAGTTCATCACGCTGCTCGGCCCATCTGGGTGCGGCAAGACCACCACCCTGCGCATGATTGCGGGGTTCGAGGATGCCACATCGGGGCGCGTCCTTCTGGATGGTGAGGACATGGTGGTTGTCCCGCCGAACAAGCGACCGATGTCGATGGTCTTCCAGTCGTATGCGCTGTTCCCCCACATGAGTGTCCGTGACAATGTCAGCTACGGTCTGAAGCTGCAGAGGATGCCTCGTGCTGAGTTGGAAGAGGCGGTGGACGTCGCCCTCGCCTCGATGAACCTCACGTCGATGGCGGACCGGGCGCCCGCCCAGCTGTCCGGAGGGCAGCAGCAACGCGTTGCCCTGGCGCGCGCGATGGTCGTACGACCGAAGGTGTTGCTCTTCGACGAACCGCTGTCGAACCTGGACGCCAAGCTTCGTGTCAAGATGCGCACCGAGATCCGGCGGATGCAGCGCCGCCTGGGGATCACCTCGGTGTACGTGACGCACGACCAGTCCGAGGCCATGGCCATGTCGGACAGAATCGTCGTCATGAACTCGGGCCGGATCGAACAGGTCGCCACCCCCAGCGAGATCTATCGCCATCCGGCCTCGGTGTTCGTCGCCGACTTCGTGGGGCGTGCCAACTTCCTGGATGCCAAGGTCGTGGACCGGCTCTCCTCAGGTCGGGCGCGCGTGGAGGCCTTGGGACAGGTTGCCGAGGTGCCCACGCACCCGCAGGCAACCGGGACTGGGGACTCCGTGCTGATGGTACGCCCGGAGTCGGTGCGTCTGGAGCCGGTGGAGGACACACGTGTCCCACTCACCGGATCCATGGGCCAGGTGGTCACCAGTGTCTTCTACGGGGAGACGGTGGAGTACGAGGTTGAGACGGAGTTCGGGCTCGTGGTCTGTGTGGTCCCCGATCCCGATGCGGACCACCTCCTTCGTGAGTCGCAGAAGGTCCGCGTGTCCATCGAGGCGGATCGGGCGTGGTTGCTGCCCGCAGGCGACAGAGCCTCTGCCTGACGCCCGTCGGCCGTCCCCGCCCGGAGTGCCCAGGGTGTCCCGGGG
>JAKECL010000493.1 GCA_030460725.1 Propionibacterium sp. | reverse complement strand
TCCTCGCCGCCGGTGGCCTCACCCCATGACCCCCCACCGGATGTCCGAAGAGCCAGATGTCCGTCCAAGCATGCGGCGTCCTCCCCTCGCCGACACACGGAGACCAAGAGTTCCTCAACTCGGAGGTCTCGCCCATCCTCAAATGTCGACACACAATGGATTTTGGCGCCCACGCTGCTCCCGATCAAGTCTGAATAATGTAGAACAGGGCCCCCAGCATCAGACACGCGAAGGCTCCGCTCGCCGCAAACAATGGAACCCGAGATCTTGGCGACGAGGTCGTGTCGCTCATCGTTGCGCCGAGCTTTTGCCACAGCAATGCGCAGGCCAAGAATGCTATGAACGTCAAGATCCAGACAAACCAGGGAAGCCCCTGACTGCGACTGACGAGATAGAGAGTGAGCGTCATCGCCCCAGACAGAATGATCGAGTAGCCCAATCCCGGCACCCGTGTCGCCATGTTGATTCCTCCGTTCACGGAACCGCTGCCGATCTAGCAAGAATACGCAGTTGTCAACGCTCCTCCGGCGGCTTCGCAGGCGCTAGCGGTCACAGCACCTGCAATCGGCGTCGCAACCCCGCTCACGCCAACCGACAGTGGAAGACAGACGAGCCCACCCCAAGTAATGCTCCACGCCCAACCAATCCACTTCGGTATGCACTTCCGAGCAGCCATCTGCTGCATGCGGCTCCCAGCTGACGCCTGCGGAGAATCTGGCCGAGTGGGCGCAATCACTTGCCTGATGGGATCGAACGAGAAGTCAGAATCTCGACCATCTGCTGACAACTCGATAGTTGCGACAGTCTCTCCGCTTGAATTGAACCAATGTGCGGCTCCATCACTGACCGTCACACGATCTCCACTCATCATCGTCAGTTTCAGTCCGACTCCCTCGATGGCTTCCACGCCGCGTTCCTCAGGAGTTGTGTCGGTATCTGTCTGGGAGATCGACTGCGGCCTTTCCAGAGAAGAGGTGGGTGACGCGTTTGCTGCTGCGGGTAGCAATAGCGCGAAGATCGTTGCGATAGTGAGTGCAGTTCTGGAAGTCCTCCTCACGAGTATCTCCTTTTTCCGGAATGAGTTCGATTGAATTATAAGAGAGGCGGCAGTAGGATAAGAGTCTCCGATCCTGTCTCTGAGCGCAGCCTGTCGAGGCTCGGACTCAGCTTTCCCGGTCAGTCTTTCTGTGGCCCATTGTGCTCTGAGGTGGGACGTGACAGACATCCCCAAACGGGGACTATTTCGGCCTCCGTCAGGCTCTTCAACGGTTCTCCTCTCTTCACGTGCAACACCGGCTCCGGGTCGCAGCAGAAGTGGGGAGGGAAGTCCGGGCACCTTGACCTGGTCGGTCCCCATGATGGAATGCTGGCCCGCAGCGTCCAGTTTCTTCACACTCGCAGAACTCCTGGACCGGGGATGTCACCTCCCCCTCGGAGTGCGCTGCGCCGACGTTTCTGATGGCACTGTTGGTGCGCCGGACCCCCTTCTCGCGCACTCGTCGGGAGGGTGGTGTCGTCCGCCAGGCTCGTGTATTCGACGATGTTGATCGCCGTGATCTGTGTCGGGAGCTGTCCGGCCCAGCAGGCAATTGGTCTGTCAGGGCAAGCGGACCACGACCGATGATGGGCCAGCCGACGGAGAGAACATGCAGTCGGATGGGTCTCTCGCTCGAGACAACCTCAGCCGCCGCCTCGCGTTGCTCCTCCGACAGAAGTTCGGCCCCTGCCCTGGTGATGGTCCCGATCGTCCGGTGGCGGCTTCGCCATCGGCGAGCTGAGGCCGCCTTCTTCCGGGGGTGTCACTGGTTGGTATCGTCGTGGTCTCGGCTCCAGCGGCGTCGCTGGTTGTCGCCCGCCCGCCGTTTCACCTCACGGACA
>JAKECL010000042.1 GCA_030460725.1 Propionibacterium sp. | reverse complement strand
TGAGGGGGCGGGTGGGGCGGGGGGCGTGGTGGGCACTGCGTCGGCGCGGAGTCCGGCGGGGGTCACGGCCCGCCGAGGACTCATCAGGCCTGCCCCACATGCGCATCCCGGCGCCGGAGCGGGCGAAGGACGCCACCACTCCCACTGCCAGGGCGGTGAAGAGCAGGGACGAGCCTCCGTAGGACACCAGGGGCAGCGGGACACCGATGACCGGTCCCAGGCCCGTGACGGACATGACGTTGATGAGTCCCTGGACGCCGATCCAGCAGGCAATGGCACCGGTGACGACCCTGGCGTAGGGCGAGGAGTGGTTCTGGCACACGCGCACCATGCCCCACACCAGCAGACCCAGGCACAACAACACCGCGCAGGTGCCGAGCAGACCGAGTTCCTCCCCGATGATCGCCAGGATGAAGTCCGTGTGGGCGGCGGGCAGGTAGTTCCACTTCTCCCGCGAGGCACCCGGCCCCAGACCCGTCCAGCCTCCCGCACCCAGCGCCCACAGCGCGTGGTCGGTCTGGGTGGGCTCCGAGGTGGAGGTCGGCGTGCCCATGCCGGGGATGACCTGCAGGACGCGTGCCAGCCGTGTCGGGTTCTGGAACACGAGGTAGACGAGGATCGGCAGGGCGGTGAAGCCCATCACCGCGAACCACTTGCCGGGCAGCCCCGCGACCCACATCGCCCCCAGGGCGCATGCCGCCATGACGATGGCGGTGCCGAGGTCGTGGCCGAACATGACGAAGAGCAGGCACACAAGGACCGGCGCGCCGACGGTGACCAGCATCTGGCGCCAGTTCCGGATCTCGGCGGTCCTGCGGGTGAGGGTGCGCCCCAGGAAGAGTGCCAGTGTGAGTTTGAGGAACTCCGAGGGCTGGATGAGGACGGGCACACCGGGGATGTGCACCCAGTTGGTGTTCCCGCCCTCGGTGGCACCCAGCGGTGTGAGGACCAGTGCCTGGAAGGCGAGTCCGGCGAGGAGGACCCATCCCGAGATCCACCACCACAGGCGTTCGGGGACCATCTGGGCAATGGCGGCCAGGATCACGCCCATGACGATGATGCCGAGCGGCCGGAGGAAGGCAAGGTAGGGGTTGGCGCCCTTCGCGATGTTCGTCACTGCAGATGCCGAGAAGCCCATGAGCAGGCCGAAGACGACGAGGACCACGGCCGGGACGATGATGAGGTAGTAGGTGACCACCGGTGAGGGGTCGCTCGGGGAGTCCTCACCGGACCCGAAACGGACCTGCGGCACTCCCCGCCACCACTGCTTCACGACCGACGCCCCCACTGGGCGTCCAGTCGGTGGACTGCCTCCACGAAGGCATCGCCACGCTGGCCGTAGTTGTCGAACTGGTCCCAGGACGCGCAAGCAGGTGCCAGGACCACGGTGTCGCCGGGTCGCGACAGGCCCACGGCCTCATTGACCACGGAGAACATCCAGTCGGGGTGCCCCTCGACCTCGACCACCGGAACCCGGGGGGCCTCGGCCGCCAGCACGGTGCGCAGGGGGGCGCGGTCGGCACCGATCAGGACCACTCCGCGCAGGAGCGGGACGACGTCGCGCACCAGTTGATCGAAGTCCTGCCCCTTGGCGTCCCCACCCGCGATCCAGATGGCCGTGCCCGCGGCGATCCCGGACAGTGAGGCTCGCGCCGCGTGGGCGTTGGTGGCCTTGGAGTCGTCGATCCAGGTGAGGTCCGCGACCTGCCCGATGATCGCCCGTCGGTGGTCGGCGGCGTGGAAGGTGGCCAATCCCCGTGCCACATGCTCGGGCGCCACGCCGTGGGCGCGTGCCAGAGCCGCTGCGGCCAGGGCATCGGAGACGACCGCCGGGGAGCGCTGGTCCCCGCTGATGTGGCGCAGGTCGGCGAGGTCGGCCAGGTGGAGTGCCTCGCGGTGTCGGGTCGGCAGGAAGGCGCGGTCGATGATCGCCCCCTCCACCATGCCCACCTGCGAGATCTCGGGGACCCCGAGGGTGGTGCCCACCGCCCGGGCACCCTCGATGACGTCAGCTTCCTCCACCATGTGTTCCACCAGGGGATCGGCGGCCGGGTAGACACAGGCCACACGGGTGTTGTGGTAGACGCGTGCCTTGGCGGCGGCGTAGGCCTCCACGGAGCCGTGCCAGTCCAGATGGTCCTCGTCCACGTTCAGGCACACGGACGCCTCCGGGCAGACGCTGGAGGTCGTGGCCAGCTGGAAGCTGGAGAGCTCCACCGCGAAGACGGTGGCGGTGGAGTCGATGGCCCGGGTGATGGGGGTGCCGATGTTGCCGACCTCCAGGGCGTCCTCCCCCGCGGCACGCAGGATGGAGCCGAGCATGCCCACGGTGGTGGTCTTGCCATTGGTCCCGGTCACGGTCAGCCACGGACGTCCGGCGTGGGGACCCTCCTCCTGGAGGTGCCAGGCGAGCTCGACCTCACCCCACACGGGGATCCCTGCAGACTCGACCGCGCGCCACACCGGCGTGTGGGGGGCGACGCCGGGTGAGAGCACGACGAGCCGGGGCCCCAGGTCGAGGACCGCACGCGCGAGGTCCTCATCGCCGGGGACCACCCGCACCTCCACATCACGCAGGTCCTGCTCGGAGGCGGGTTCCTGTGGCCTCTGGTCGAAGGCCACCACGCGGTGTCCCCGGGACGCCAGCGCTCCGGCCGCGCCCCGTCCGGACCGGCCCCATCCGATGACTGCCACAGGTTCCATGATGCTCACAGGTGTGATGCCCACTCCGCGTAGAAGAGCCCGACCCCGGTGATCGCGAAGAGCGCTGCGATCAGCCAGAAACGGACGACGATGGTGATCTCCTTCCACCCCTTCAGTTCGAAGTGGTGGTGCAACGGCGCCATGCGGAACACCCGTTTGTGGGTGAGCTTGAAGACGCCGATCTGGATGACGTCGGACATCGTGATGACGACGAACATCCCGCCGATGACGACCGCGATGAACTCCGTGTTGGTGAGGATGCTCAGGCCCGCGAAGGCACCCCCCAGTGCCAGCGAACCCGTGTCCCCCATGAAGATCTGGGCCGGCGAGGCATTCCACCACAGGAACCCTGCCAGCGCGCCGACCACTGCGGCGCTGAAGATCGCCAGTCCCAGGGGATCGCGTGTGGGATAGCAGGCCGCGGTGTTGACCGTGGACCCCCAGCACGACTGGATGTTCTGGAACACCGTGATCATGGTGTAGGCGCCGAAGACGAAGATCGAGCAGCCGGTGGCCAGGCCGTCCAGCCCGTCCGTGAGGTTCACCGCATTGGACCAGGCGGCCACCAGGAAGTTCGCCCACAGGATGAACAGCACCACACCCACAGCGACCCCGGCAAACGCCAGGGTGACACCCGTGGGCCGGAAGACCGAGATCTCCATGGACCCTGGAGTCACCCCGTGGCGGTCCGGGAGGAGCAGGGCTCCTCCGGCGAAGAGGGCACCGACCAGCAGCTGTCCGACCATCTTGGCACCGGCGTGCAGGCCCAGTGACTGCTCGTGACGGACCTTCAGGAGGTCATCGAGCAGGCCGATGCCCCCCAGCCCGACGAAGAGGAAGACCAGGAGCGTCGAGGACCAGTCGGGGGTGGAGCCGATGGCGAGGTAGCCGACCAGCCAGGCCAGGACGGCGGCGAACATGAAGACCACGCCGCCCATGATCGGGGTACCGCGCTTGGTGAGGTGCTGGGTGGGTCCGTCCTGGCGAACGAACTGTCCGATGTGGTTCTTGACCTGGAAACGGATGAACAGGGGGGTCAGTCCCATCGAGAGGACCAGGCTGACCGCGAAGGCGACGATGACACCGATCACTGGGGGTCCTCCTGTCCTGTCAGTGCGTCTGCGGTTCGCCAGACACCTGAGCCGTTGGATCCCTTGACCAGGACGACGTCGCCGTCCTGGAGGAGCGCGCGCACCTGTGCCGTCGCCTCCTGGGCATCCGGGGCGAACGCTGTGAGTGCGCGTCCCTCCAGGGGCTCCAGCAGCGGTGCGGCCCCCTGCCCGACCGCGATGACCACGTCGATGCCGAGGGTCGCGGCCAGTTCACCCACCTGACGGTGGAGTTCGGCGGAGGTCTCCCCCAGTTCCAGCATCTCACCCAGCACGGCGACACTGCGTCTCCCGTGGGACAGGGAGGCCAGGGCACGCAGTCCGGCGTTCATGGAATCGGGATTGGCGTTGTAGGCGTCGTCCACCACCGTGACGCGGTGTCCACCCACCTCCACACGGCTGACCGCCATGCGGTGGGGGGACTGCGCCGTGGCGTCGTCCAGGGCGCGGGCGATCTGCGCGGCGTCCATGCCCAGTGCGTGGCAGACGGTGGCCGCCGCCAGGGCGTTGTGGACGTGGTGGGCACCGACCAGTCCCAGGTGAACGTCCGCCACCCCCGTGGGGGTGGACAGCGTGAAGGAGGCGTGGTCGCCCTCGTCGGCGTGGACGGCGCTGGCACGGACCTCGGCGGGGCGCCCGGGCTCCTCGGAGAAACGCAGGACGGGGCCCTTGGCGTGGGAGGCCATGGCGCTGACCAGGTCGTCGTCGGCGTTGAGGACGGTGACGGCTCCGGGGAGTTCCCCGTCGACCAGCTCGACCTTGGCGCGCGCGACGGCCTCGCGGGAGCCGAATCCCCCGAGGTGGGCACTCCCCACGCGCAGTTCCACGGCAATGTCGGGGGATGCGATGCCCGTGAGGTAGGTGAGGTGGCCGGGCCCGGAGGCCCCCATCTCCAGCACCAGGTAGCGGGTGTCGCGGTCCGCGCGCAGCACCGTCAGGGGGGCGCCGACCTCGTTGTTGAAGGACAGGCGCGGGGCGACGGTCGGGGCCAGGGGCGACAGTGCCTGCGCCAGGAGGTCCTTGGTCGTGGTCTTGCCCACGGACCCGGTGATCGCGACGACCACCAGGTCACCCCCGGCACGCAGGTCCGCCAGGTGGGCATGGGCCAGGTCGCCCAGGGCGCGTGTCGAGTCCTCGACGACCACCTGTGTGAGGGCAGCCCCCTCGACGACGTGCTCGACCAGGGCACACACGGCTCCCTTGTCGGCAGCCGCACCCACGAACGCATGCCCGTCGGCGGACTCACCGCGCCGGGCCACGTACAGCGAACCCGGGAGCACCTCGCGGGAATCAGTGACCACCGCAGCGGTGATGGTCACATCCGGTCCCACCAGTCGTCCCGAGACCACCTCCGCCACCCAGCTGGCGTGCCTGTCCATCGTTCTCCCTCCGGGTCCCCCTGGGGTTCCCTGTCCTGCGCCCCTGGTCATTGCCCGGGGGTGCTCGGGTAGAGGTCCGCGGCCCCTGACGAGGCCGGGACCGCGAGATTGCGCACGGCCTGGGTGACGGCCTCGGCGAACAGTGGCGCCGCCGAGTCCGAGGACAGCCATCCGACCTTGGGATTGTAGAGCACGACGGAGACAGCCAGACGAGGCGCGTCGGCCGGGACGATGCCCGCGACGGTCGACACCGTGCCACCGGGGATCTCCGCCGTGCCGGTCTTCACCGCCAGCCGGTATCCCTCCACCTTGGCCATCTGTCCGGTGCCCTGTTCGGTGTCCACCGTCGACTCCATCATGCGCAGCAGTGTGGAGGCAGTCGTCGAAGACATCGCCTGGACGGGTTCCACCGGGTCGGGCTGGTGGACCGTTCCGTCGGGCAGGGTCCAGGAGTCGACCAGCCGCGGGGCCATGCGCACACCCCCGTTGCCGATGGTCGCCATGACACCCGCCTCCTGGAGCGCCGTCATCATGTAGGCCTGACCGAACATGGTGACGTAGCGATCGCGCCCCAACCACTGGTCGGGCGTGCGGACCAGGCCTTCCGACTCCCCCGCCAGTTCGATGCCGGTGGGCTGTCCCAGCCCCAGGGCATGCATCATGTCGAATCGATCCTGGTCGCTCACCGTCTCGCCGATGAGCACGGTGCCCGTGTTCGAGGACTCGGCGAGGATTCCGGTGGCCGTCAGCTGCTGTGTGTCGTGCTCGTGGAAGTCGGTGATGGGCAGGTCCTCGCCCTCGACGTCGAGCGCGTAGGGGACGGTGAACACGGAGGTCGGGGTGACGCTCCCCTTCTCCAGGGCGGTGGCCATGGTGATGACCTTGCCCACGGAGCCGGGCTCGAAGGCGTACTGCACGGAGCGCACGGTCTGCGGTGCCGCATTGTCCGGGGACTGTGACCCCGAGTCCGCCATGACCAGCACCTTGCCGGTCGCGACATCGGTGATGACGACGGCGCCCCACTCGGCCTCGTGCTGCGTGACGCGGGCGTCGAGAACCTCCTGGACGGCGTGCTGGAGGTCCCCACGTATCGTCGTGGTGATGGTGGCACCGTCCTGGGGCTCCTGGGTGGTCTGCTTGCCCCCCGGCATGATCGCTCCGTTGGGGGCGATCTCGAAGGCTTCCTTGCCCGGGGTGCCCTGCAGGAGGGCGTCGAAGGTCGCCTCCAGACCCGAGCTGCCCTCCCCGGACTCGTTCACGGTGCCGATCAGCGGGGCTGCCGTGTTGCCGTTGGGGTAGGTGCGTTGGAACACGGACTCCCACTCGATCCCGTAGATGCCCAGTTCACGGATCTTGCGGTAGGTGACGGCGTCGACGTTCTTCTTGAGGTAGACGTAGGTGTGTGTGCCCACCATCTTCCCGCCCAGTTCCACGGGATCCATGTCCAGCAGGGGGGCCAGTTGCTTGGCTGCCTCAGCGGGCCCCTTGCCCACCAGCACCGACTTCGTGGTTCCGTCAGGTTGGGTCTGGTCCTCGTAGTGACGCCACTTGGCGACATTCACCTGGTTGACCGCCACATGGTAGGTCTGCACCGAATCGGCCAGGACCAGACCGTTGGCGTCCACGATGGAGCCGCGCTTCGCCGCCACCTCGGAGACGGAGGTGCGCACCACCTGCCCTTCCTCTGCCAGGGAGGGGCCCCGCACGATCTGGATGTAGAAGAGGCGCGTGACGCACAGCAGCAGCACGACGGTGGAGATCACCACGATCCACCGGGCGCGCTGTGCGGAGGTCATGGAGGCTCCCCCTTTGCTCATCGTGCGGGCTGTCCGCCCTCGACACTACCGCCCTGCAAGGAGATCAGACCGGTGGTGCCGGCGGGCACCATGCCTCGTGAGCGCGCGGCCTTTTCGAGGGAGATCGGGGAGGCAACCTCCTGGAGCT
Organism: Propionibacterium sp.; assembly: GCA_030460725.1. Classification (GTDB taxonomy): domain Bacteria; phylum Actinomycetota; class Actinomycetes; order Actinomycetales; family Actinomycetaceae; genus Pauljensenia. Next base: position 2,008 of record JAKECL010000042.1, on the reverse strand, counting down.
GGGTCTGCAGCGTCCAGGCCTCGGCCTCCAGGGCATTGAGCTTGAGTTGTTGGTCACGGATCGCGAAGGAGGTCTCGGCCATCTGTGTGTTGATGACCATCGGCGCCACGATCGCCGCCATCAGCACGATGAGCGCGATGACGACCAGGGGGACCAGGGAGCGTCGGGGATCATGTCCCTCCACGACCCGCAGGTCGGGACGGGTGGTCTCGCGCAGGCGTTCAGGCCTGGAGGCGGGATGTGTCCGTGCGGCAGCGGTGCTCATGAACGGTTCCTCCAGGGGTGGACGATCTCGACCCCGCGCAGCCGCACGGAGGCGGAACGAGGGTTGCGGGCGACTTCTTCTTCATCGGCGCGCCCGGCCCCGCGGGTGAGGAGGCGCAGGGGTGCGTCCGATTCGCCGGGGAGCACGGGCAGTCCCGGCGGTGTCATGTCCCTGCTCCCCTCACGGAAGACCGCCTTGACGATTCGGTCCTCCAGCGATTGGTAGGCCTCGACCACGACACGACCACCCACGCGCACATGCGTCAGCGCCCGGGGCAGGGCGACCTCAAGGATGCGCAGCTCGTCATTGACCGCGACCCGCAGTGCCTGGAACGTCCGCTTCGAGGGGTTCCCCCCGGTGCGCCGGGCGGGTGCAGGGATGGCGCGTCGCACCAGGTCGGCCAGCTGGGAGGTGCGGGTGAGGGGGACTGCAGCACGTTCGGAGACGATGAGGCGCGCGATGCGCTGGGCGAAGCGCTCCTCGCCGTAGGTGCGCAGGATGCGGGTGAGTTCACGTTCGTCGGCGGTGGCCAGGAGCTCCGCGGCGGACGTCCCGGAACTGGGATCCATGCGCATGTCCAGCGGCGCGTCATGGGAGTAGGAGAACCCGCGCTCCAGGTCGTCCAACTGCAGGCTGGAGACCCCGAGGTCCATGAGGACACCGTCGACCTGTGCGTCGTGGCCGTACTCGGTGGCGACCTGGTCGATGTGGTCGTAGGTGGTGGTGACGGCGCGGAAGCGCTGCCCGAAGGGAGCCAGTCGGGTGGAGGCCAGTGCGATGGCCTGGGGGTCACGGTCGATGCCGACGACATGGAGGTCGGGGAAACGCCGGAGGGCGCCCTCACTGTGGCCGCCCATGCCCAGTGTCGCATCGACGAGGACGGCTCCGGGATGCGAGATCGCGGGGGCGAGCATGTCGAGGCACTCCTCCAGGAGCACCGGCACGTGCAGTGCGGCGGCATCACGGGACCCGCCCGCTGGAGGGGCCGAAGCCGGGGGGACGTCGCCCTCGTGGATCTGAGGCGTCGTGTCACCCTCGTCGATGCCGCGCATCGCACCCTCCTGACCCATCTGCCCCCCTCTCCTGCCCTGCCCGGCGTCGTGCACGGACCGGGGTCCCCCACCGTGATCTGCCATCGGGGAAGTGATGTCAGAGCAGCGGGCGGAGACCTCGGCCCATGCCTCAGAACATGCCGGGGATGATCTCTTCTGCGGTGTTGGAGAACACGTCCTCCTGGACGGCGAGGTACTCGCGCCAGGCGGTCGCGTCCCAGATCTCGGCGCGGGAGCCTGCGCCGATGACGGCGAGCTCCTTGCCCAGGCCTGCGTATGCGCGCAGGTCCGCGGGGACGACGATGCGTCCCTGCTTGTCGGGGACCTCCTTGTAGGCGCCCGAGAGCATCACGCGGACCCAGTCGCGGGCCTGTTTTGAGGACAGGGGGGCGCGACGCAGTTCCACGGTCATGGACTCGAACTCCTGGGCCGGGAATGCGTAGATGCAGCGTTCCTGACCCCGGGTGAGGACGATGCCGCCCTCCATGTCGTCACGGAACCTGGCGGGCAGGATGACACGTCCCTTCTCATCGAGCTTGGGCTCGTAGGTCCCGAGGAACATGTCTCACCGCCTCCCCACCGTGACACGTGGCCCCACTTTACCCCACTTCCCTCCCCACACCAGAGGAAACCACGCTAGCAGCGTCGGCGTGTCGCCGCAGAAGTCCTGGAACTGCAACGAAAAACCGCG
>JAKECL010000492.1 GCA_030460725.1 Propionibacterium sp. | reverse complement strand
GCGACCCGCTCGTCGATCCACTCCTCCACTGCCCGGGATTGGGGGCCGTCGTCTCCTCGACGCACGTGCGTGAGCTCGTGGGCGAGCACTGGGGCGGCGTGCTGGTCGCATAGGCGCGAGTCGATCCAGATCTGCCGGTGGTCGGGGGCCCACAGGCCGCGCCACCCGTCGAGCCTCCCCCTGCACACTGTGATGCCCTCCCCGCGACAGCGCGCCAGGAGGGCATCCCACGTTGGTCCGCCTGCCATGGTGGCGAGCGTAGGACCAAGCATGGGCATCACGGCGTCTCCTGGGAGCCTTCCTGCTCGCGCTCCACGTCACCCTCCTGAGCAGCCATGCGCTCAATGTCGTAGGCCGGCGGCTGCCCGTAGACCTCGGGAGGTAGGTCGGGCACAGGAACCAGTGGCCGCTTCTCGACGCCGCCCTCCGCGTCCCGAAGAACCTGCCATGCAACGAGGTGCAGGAAGTCGCACATGTCGACGAAGTCGCTGACCGTGGCAGCTTGACCGTCGAAGATTCGGTAGCCGCGGGACTCCGAGATGCCGGCGCCGAGTATCAGCGCTCGTGGTGTGATCCCCCGCTCTTGGGCGATGGCCTTCACCGCGGCAATAGCGCGCGCCTCAACCTGGCCCACCGGGATTGCTACTCGTGTCATGCACACATCCTCCCATTTAGGGACAAGATGTGCAACCGTGTTGACACTCTCCCTATATGGGGGGATAGTTGAGTCATCCCCCGATACAGGGGGACCAGAGCTCCAGAAAGGAGAACCCCATGGACATCGCCTCTGAGATCCGCGCCGAGATGGGTCGCCGCAATGTGGGGCCGTCCGAGATCGCCGAGAGCACCGGCATCAACCGCAAGCGGATCTCCAACACCATCAACTCTCACCGGGAGCCGACCCTCACCGAGCTGGTGGAGATCGGCGAGGCGCTGGGAGTGCCCGCATGGGAAATCCTGCGCCGCACCCAGGAAGCCCCCGAGAAGGTGGCGTGATCGTGGCGAACCGTCCCGTCCAGACCCTGCCCCGCATCGCGGTCACCGTCGCCGAAGCCTCAGAAATGACCGGAATCAGCCGCGACATCCTCTACCGCCACATCGAGCGCGGGACTCTCCCCGCCGCCCGACCGTCGAAAGCCTGGGTCATCGTCCTCGACGACCTCACGGACTTCCTGCAGCGCATGAAGGACGCGCGCTGACCCCACACACAGAAGTGCCGCCCCAGCCATGCAGGGCCAGGGCGGCGTGAACCAACCAGATTCAAGGAGAGCATACCAATGAGCACCCTCATCCGCCGGATCCTCGATCGGGCCATCGCGGGCCCCAAGCCATCCCTCACCGCCCCGGCGCCGCGCCATCGGGGTGTGCGCCACCCCGAGGACTGGCCCGCACCTGAGACCACGACCCCTGCCCTGCAGCACTCGATGGAGACCGTCGCCAGGCAGGAGGTCCTCCGATGAGCCACAAGGTATTGACACTCAAGCACGTCCCGGCGGCGGCAGAGATCGCGCGCATGGCCCGGCAGGGACAGGAGTTCACATCTCCGTGGACGGTCGGCTACATGACACGAGGCGGCTCCTACATGCTCGCCAGCCGCGGGAGGACGAACGACAGTGGACTGGACCGTGACCTCCTCATCATCACCGCCTACGGCGATGTCGAGCAGGTGAGCCCCACCGTGAACCCGGAGTGGGCCGGCCAGATCGTCCAGGCCGTCGAGGAGTCGAAGGCGGTGTCCCGATGAGCGACTGCTGCAAGCTCCACTCCCTGCGGACCCGCATAGCCCGCCACATCCTGCCGCCCTGTAAGCGCCAGGCATTGGATGTGGGCACCGAGATTGCGATCAGGATCGACGCCGTTGCCTCGCACATCGCGGCCGAAGCCACGGGG
>JAKECL010000491.1 GCA_030460725.1 Propionibacterium sp. | reverse complement strand
CGGCAGCCTGCATCTCAGCCAGGGCCGCCAGGACCACTTCCGTGCGGTCCACGGCGAAGGCGGGCACCAGCACCGACCCGCCCCGCTCCACCGTGCGGCGGATGGCGTCGGCGAAGACCTCGTGGCGCTCCGCCTCGGGCTCGGGGTGCTCGCGGTCGCCGTAGGTGGACTCCACCAGGACCACCCCCGCACCCGCGGGGACCTCGCGCGCCTTCAGTACCGGGTGGGTGGGCCTCCCGATGTCCCCGGAGAAGAGCACCGGCCCCTGTGGCGTCGTCACGCGGATGCTGGCCGATCCCAGGATGTGCCCGGCGTGGGTCCACTGCGCCGAGACCTCCGCTCCCAGGTCGACGTCCTCGTCGAAGGGGACCTCGCGCAGGAGGGGGAGTGTGCGTTCCACGTCTGCAATCCGGTAGAGCGGCTCAGGATTGCGGTGCCGGGAGTAGCCGTGGGAGGCCGCGTAGTCCGCGTCGCGCTCCTGGAGGAAGGCGGAGTCGCGCAGGACGATGGAGGTCAGACTGATGGTGTTGCGGGTGGCCCAGATGGTGCCCGTGAACCCCTGGCGCACCAGGCGGGGAAGGTAGCCGCAGTGGTCCAGATGCGCGTGGGTGAGCAGCACGTCGGAGATCGACGAGGGCGGCACCGGGAAGTCCGACCAGTTCAGGCGCCGCAGGCGCCTCTCCCCTTGGAACAGGCCGGAGTCCACCAGGATCCGGCGCTCGGAGGGCTCACCCTGGTCCAGCGTGAGGAGGAACTTGGAGCCGGTCACGGTGCCTGCGGCCCCCAGGAAGGTCAGCGTCGTCGATCCCATGGCTCAACTGTGCCCGGTCCGTGTCGCCCAGGGGAGCGTTCGACGTGGGATCGACTGCATTTCGTGGCGGGAGAACAGGCGCTGGGAGACATCAGGAGACCCCTGACGTAGGATTGGGTGGTTGTCATGCGCCCGGAATCGGCGCCCCGGAACAGAAGACGTTGGAGTGCACACACGTGAAGAGCACCGTTGAGAACCTCGAGCCCACCAAGGTGCGCCTGACCGTGGAGGTCGGGTACGAGGAACTGAAGCCGCAGATGGACAAGGCCTACAAGGACATCGCCTCCCAGGTCCAGGTCCCCGGCTTCCGCAAGGGTCACGTGCCCCCGCGGATCATCGACCAGCGATTCGGCCGTGCAGCCGTCATCGAGCAGGCCATCAATGACGCGCTGCCGGGAATGTACTCCCGTGCAGTCTCGGAGAACGACCTGCGTCCCATGGCCCAGCCCGAGGTCGAGGTCACCGAGATCCCGAACACCTCTGGCGAGCAGGGGGGCCAGATGGTCTTCACCGCTGATGTCGACGTGGTTCCCGCCTTCGAGCTCCCCGAGCTCGACGAGACCACGGTCATCGAGGTCGACCCCACCACGGTGTCCGACCAGGACGTCCAGTCCGAGCTCGATGAGCTGCGCGCACGCTTCGCCTCCCTCAAGCCGATCAAGCGCCAGGCGAAGACCGGTGACTTCGTCACCCTGGACCTCACGGCCACCGTGGACGGCGAAGAGGTTGACTCCGTCTCCGACGTCTCCTACGAGATCGGTTCGGGCACCATGCTCGACGGCCAGGACAAGGCCCTGCGCGGCACCCATGCGGGTGACGAGGTCTCCTTCACCTCCAAGCTCAAGGGCGGGGAGCACGAGGGGGAGGAAGCAGACGTCAAGCTCGTCGTCAAGGCCGTCAAGGCCCGCGAGCTGCCTGAGGCTGACGACGACTTCGCCCAGATGGTCTCCGAGTTCGACACGATCGGGGAGCTCATGGACGACCTGCGCGAGCAGGCCGGCCAGAACAAGCGTTCCCAGCAGGCCCTGCAGGCTCGCGACCGTCTCCTCGAGCACATCCTGGAAGGCACCGAGATCCTGTTGCCCGAGG
>JAKECL010000041.1 GCA_030460725.1 Propionibacterium sp. | reverse complement strand
GGCGGATCCCGGGTCTGCGGACACGCCGTCCACCGGCTTCACAGCGCTCATCGGCCGACTCCCCGGTTCAGGAGGCGGGGCAGGTCCTCCAGCTCCGGGCAGTCCAGCAGGGTCCCGGACCCCACCCGGCGACGACGCGGAGTGTGTCCGGAGCCCGCGCGGACGATCCCGCAGGCCACGTCCACACCTGCCAATGTGGCCAGGTGTGCCGCCTGGACGTCGGTGGTGACCGGACCCACGACCACGGTGACCACGGAGGCACCGGGGCGAGCCGCCAGGACCTCACGCAGCCGCTGGGCCGGGTCCGTCTCCTCGGGGGATCGACCCAGCTCGGTGAGTTCGTCCAGCATCCTCACCGGTGTCGCCGTGGAGATCCAGCCCTGTGAGGTCGCCATCGACACCCGACGTGAGGCGCTCAATCCGGGAAGTGCCAGGGATGCGGCCACCGAGACCCCCACCTCGAAGTCCTCCCCCGACCAGTGGGACCTCACGGTGTCCAGGAGGATCACGTGGTGCGAACGCCGTGTCTCCTCGTACTGGCGCACCACGAGCCGCCCGGTCCGCGCGCTGGTCGCCCAGTGGACGTGGCGCCGGTCATCCCCGGGCACGTAGTCGCGCAGGGCATGGAAGGAGACATCGGAGGAGGACAGCTTCGCCGTGGTCACCCCCTCGACATCGGCCTGGAACCCCGTGGCGTCGAAGGGGACGCGCACGGTGCGCGGGTGGACATGGAGCAGGTTGGGGCGTGTCCACACGCGGGTGCGACGCAGCAGTCCCAGGGCGTCCGCGCGCACGGAGCGCGCCGGTCCCACCACGATGACCTCACGTCGTCGCGTCGCCACCGCGAACACCTCGCTCCACTCCGCCTTCCCAGCCAATGGAGGCACCACGAACTGGGCGGCCCCGGCCCCCACCGGGAGTTCGATGACGCCCGTGCGGGAGCGGCCGTTGCGCCTGTTGCGTGCCGCGAGCTCGCCCACGACGGTCCGCCCGGCGACCGTGCGGTCCTGGGGCAGGCGGATGGTGAGGGCGTGGGGGGAGGACCCCATGACGGAGAGCAGTGCCACCACGAGCACCAGCCCACACAGCACCGCCAGCACCGCCGCCTCCCCCCAACCGGCGAACGACGCGAGGACGCACGCCAGCACGCCGGTGACCATCACCGTCCACCCGGTCGGCGTGACAGTTCCCACCCAGGACACCACCGGAGGACGTGGCGCGGTGGGGAGGGCAGAAGACTCCCCCCGACCTCCCGTGCGGGAGCCCGGGGGCAGGCTGCGCAGGCGCCTCCACAGGGACCCTGCTGTCGGTGCGCCCCCCATCGTTCAGGCGCCTGCAGCGGGGGCCGGGACGGTCGTCAGCGCACGGGAGACGATGCCCGCGGCCGTGGCACCGGAGAATGAAGCATCCGGATCCACCATGATGCGGTGCGTCCACACGGGACCCGCCAGGGCCTTCACGTCGTCGGGCAGCACGAAGTTGCGTCCCTGCGCCGCTGCCCACACCCGCGAGCAACGGGCCATCCCGATGGCCCCGCGGGTGGAGACCCCCAGGGTGGCGGACTCGTCGTCGCGCGTGGCCTCCGCCAGCGCCGCAATGTAGTCCAGGACCGCACGGTCGGTGTGGGTGTCGGCGACCAGTTCGGAGAGACGCTGCACCTGATTGGTGGCCACGACGGGACGGATCATACGGGACCGGTCAGGGGCGGCGGCACCCGCCAGCACGTCGATCATGGCCGCACGTGAGGGGTATCCCAGGGAGGTCTTCATGAGGAAGCGGTCCAGCTGGGCCTCGGGCAGGGGGTAGGTGCCCGCCTGCTCGACCGGGTTCTGGGTGGCGATGACCATGAAGGGGGAACCCGCCGGGTGGGACACACCGTCGACGGTCACCTGGGCCTCCTCCATGACCTCCAGCAGTGCGGACTGGGTCTTGGGCGAGGCGCGGTTGATCTCATCGGCCAGGACCACCTCGGCGAAGACCGGTCCCTGGTGGAAGTGCCACTCCCCCGTGGACTGGTCGTACATGTTCACCCCCGTGATGTCGGAGGGCAGCATGTCGGGGGTGAACTGGATGCGGGAGTTCGAGCCGTCGATGGTGGCGGCGATGGCGCGCGCCAGTGCCGTCTTGCCGGTCCCGGGCGCGTCCTCCAGCAGCAGGTGCCCCCCGGCGAAGAGAGTGGTCAGTGCCAGCCGGATGACGTGGGACTTGTCCAGCAGGGCGACGGACACATTGTCCACCAGCGAGGCGAAGGTGCGCGCGAAGCGGGTCGCCTCCTCGGGGCTCAGAGCCATGTCGTGGTCCTCTTTCCTCTCACTGTCCGGGGGTGCAGCTCAGGATGGAGCCCACCCACTTCCCCATCACGGCAGGGTCCGTGACGGCTGTGCGGATCCCGCTGGCCGTCCAGTCCCCGCCGACGTCGAATCGACGTTCCAGGTTGTCGATGTCCGAGACGAAGGCACAGGTCAGGACCTGTCCGCCTGGCCATCTCTCGGCTCGGACCTCGAAGGAGTGGCACTCCTGGCCCTCCTCCGCGCCAGGTTGCTCCCCGCCGACGCATGCAGAGGGTCTGACGGCCACCGTGCCCCAGGAGCGCGCGGAGACGGTCTCGGAGGTCGCCTCGCGATTCTCGGAGTCCTTCGACACCATCCACGCCTCCACGCGGGTTCCGGGATCGACATTCACCGTGTGACTCCCCTGTGCGAGGTTGCCGGTGTCGACCTTGCGGCCGTCGACCCACAGCTCGAAGGAGGTGACCTGCGGGCCCCCGTTGGACACTGGTGCGTCCCAGGTGAAGGTGACGCCGCCCTCGTGCCCCTGGGCGCTGATCTGGGCGGGCAGGGGTGGACCGTAGGGGGTGGCCGCCGCTGCGGTGGTAACGGGGCCGGGGACTCCCTGTCCGACCTGGCGGAACATCAGGGAGTAGGACTGGCCATTGGTGAAATCGCGGAGGCGTCCTCCCGAGAACGGCTCCCAGCTACCCCCGCCGTCACGGCTGACCTCGGTGGTCAACTCCCAGCGGCGGTAGCCGTTGCCGGGTCTCACCGAGACGCCACCGACCTCCAGTTCGCCCGTGTTCCCCGTGGCCCACACGCCGGGGGCATCCATGGGCAGGGGGCTGGTGACCGCCTGGTATCGCGCGGACGAGGGGGCCGACCACCCGCCCTCCGTGTGCAGCTCCACGGTGACGCTCGCGTCCTCGGTGGGCGAGACGTCGATCTCGACGCTGTTCTGTGAGCCGTCCACCTCACGTTCCAGCACCATGCCGTCAGCGTTGACCCTCACCCTGTCGAAGGGACGCCCGTTGCCGGAGGACGGATAGCTCCAGGACACGCGGATCCTGGCCGTGCCCGAGTCATGACCGGCAGACAGGTTCTCCACGCTCACCCCGCCGGGGGCGGGGGGCGCGCCGAAGGGGATCACGGCCCCGGAGACCTCCGACACCTCAGAGGGTTGCTCGGAACGGTTCTGGGCCTGGACGCTGAAGCGGTAGGCCTGCCCGTTGACCAGTCCACCCACGGTCAGGGAGGTCTGCGAGGGCGGGACGGGGATCTCCTGGTTCCCCGGCCCCACGACGTAGACGGTGTAGCCGGTCAGTGCGGAGCCCTCGTTGAGCGGCGGTGCCCACTGGATCGTGGCGGACCCGTCACCAGCGGTGCCCGTGGGTGGGTTGGGGCGCCCAGGGCGCATGTCCACCAGTACAGGCGCCGAGGCCGGCGACGCGTCGGAGGTGCCGGCGTCATTGTGGGCCACGACGCTGAAGGAGTGCCGCACGCCGTTCTCCAGGCCGGTGACCGGGCAGGAGGCCACCGTGCAGGTGAAGGTCTGGCCCGTCGTGACGTCGCTGAGGGTGAAGGAGGTGATGGGCGCGCCATTGTCGGACCCGGGACGGAAGGTGACCAGTGCCGAGCCTGCTCCCGTGGCGGTGACCATGACGTCCCCGGGAGGCTCCGGGCGGTCGCGCACGACCATCCGCACCTGTCCCTCGACCACGCGTTGGGGGTCCCCGGTCGCATCCATGAGGCGGTAGCCCACCGTCATCTGTCCGTGGAACCCGGCGGCGGGGGTGATGAGCAGTGCCGTGCCCTGCGGGTCCACCGTCCCCTGCCCCACCTGCACGGAGGAGGCAATGATGCGCAGGGGTGTCTCCGGGAAGGGGTTGATGGTGTAGCCGGTCAGGTCCACGCGTTCCGTCGCCCCGGCGCGCGCGGCAGTGAGGACCGCATCCGAGACCTGGATGAGGGGACGCGTGGAGGACACGACGCTGACGGGAATCTGGGCGGAGACCGCCCCGGAGCCGTCGTCCACGGTCACACCGACGGATCCGGCAGGTCCCTTCTGCCGGTCCACCGCAGCCCGCAGGGACAGGACGTGTCCCTCCAGGGACACCTGGAGTCCTTCGGGCGCCTGGGTGAGGGCGTAGGTGAAGGTCCCAGGATCCACGCCGTCGGGATCGGTGACCATGGGGGCCAGGTCGATGGAGACCGCCTCCTCCCCCGCAGCGACCCGGATCGGGGTGGGGGTCAGGGTCGGTGGTTGGTTGCTGGTTGCCTTCACGTCCAGGGGGATCGACAGCACTGCGGACAGGGCCGATCGGTCCTCCGCGTCCCCGTCGCGGACCTCGAAGGACACCGAGCTCTTCCCGGAGTACTCCGCGGAGACGTGCAGGGAGATGCGCGTGCGGTCCACGACCTCAGCACCCGCATCGATGCCGACGGAGGTGCGCAGTGTGGAGGCGTCGACGATGCGGGGGGTACGCCCGGCGCGGGTGATGACGTGGTCGGCAATGTCGATGACGACGTCCTGCCCGGCGCGAACCTGGAGGGGGAGCGTGGAGTCGTCCAGCCGGGGCCGGGCCTGTCCGGTCCCCGGTACCGAGACGACAGCCGAGGCACTCAGCCCATCGGCATCCGTCACCGTGTACACCACCATGCGTCGTTGTTCGGTGGGGGTCACCATCAGGTCCCCACCGGACACGGTCGCGGCACCGTCCCGGGTGGACACGACCAGTTCCGACACATCGCCGTCGGGATCCTCGTCATTGGCCAGCACATCGACACGCACGGGGGAACCGTCGGTGGGCACGTCCCCCAGTGCGACCACGTCGTCACGCGCGAGGGGCGGCTGCAGGGGGGCGTCCGGGGAGACATTGACGGTGAGTGTGCCGTCCGCGTAGCCGCCGCGCCCGTCGGTGATCCGGTGGGTGAGCAGGTGGGAGCCCGCCCCACTCGGTGAGGTCACGACCACCAGGTTGCCTCGCTGGGAGGCGAGGAGGCCGGAGTCGGCCGGGCCCAGGCTGTCGGGGACCAGGGAGAGCGGATCGCCGTCGGCGTCGATGTCATTGGCCAGGACCGCGACGGCGACCTGCCGGTCCGGGCGCACCAGCACGGTGTCGCGCACCGCCGTCGGATTCTGGTTGGTGTCCGAGGGCGGGGCGATGCCGACCCTGACCCGGGCAGTGGCCTGCTTGCCCTGGCGGTCCTCGACGATGTAGGTGAACACGTCGGTGCCCGTGGTCGAGGACGCCGGGGTGTACTCCAGCCAGTCCACCCCCAGTGCCACGGTGCCCTTCTGCGGGGCCTGCGCGATACCGACCAGGGTCACGGAGTCACCATCGGGGTCGATGCCGTTGAGGGGGACGGGGATGCGGGTCGTCTGGCCCGACACGGCCCAGGCCGTCAGGGGCCGCGGCCGGGGGGCCGCATTCGCGCCGTCGAGGGCGACCACCTCGAACATCACGGTGGAGGTCGCCATGTTCCCCGCGGAATCGCGCACCGTGTAGGCGACGTGGAGGACCCCGGGGGTCTCCCCGGCCTCCAGGCGCACCAGGTTGCCGGTGACGAAGGGCCGCCCCACGGCCTCCTCCGGCGTGTACTGCAGCTCCGGGTCCACCCGCAGGGCGAGTCCGGCCGGCGAGCGGTCATTCTGCAGCACGGGCACCGAGGCGATGTCCCCGACCCTCACCTTCACCCGGTCCGGTTGGAGTTCAGGTGGTTGCTTGTCGTCGCGGGCCGACGTGGGCACCACCGTGACCCGGGCCGTGGCGGAGTGGGTCCCGTTGGACACCGTGTAGGAGAAGGAGACGGCCTGGTCCAGGCCACCCGGCGCGGTGACGCGCAGGAGGTGGCGGTCCACCAGGGTCACCTCCAGGGGAAGGCCGTCCGGCAGGTCCAGGCTCTGAACCACGAGCACACCGCCGGCGGGATCCGAGTCATTGTCCAGGGGCGCAGCCAGGGCCGCTCCGCCTGCGGGCAGGACCACCAGGTCGTCCTCTGCGACGGGGGTGGCATCGGCCTGGGTGTCCACGACATCCACCCGCACCACTCCCACCGCCGTGGAGGGCCCGTCGGTGACCGTGTAGGTGAACTGCTGGGTGCCCACGGACTGGGCGGTGAAGGTGAGGGTCCCCAGGTCCAGGTCGGGGACCACCGTGGTCCCCGCGGGCGCCGGGGAGACCCCGACGAGGGTGAGCGTGTCCCCATTCGGGTCGGTGTCATTGGCCAGGGGCTCGATGGTCTGGGGCTCGCCGACGCGGGCGACGTAGAAGTCGGCATTGGCGGTGGGCGCCAGGTTCCCCTGCGGCTGCACCAGGACGGTGAGGGTGCCGGTGGTGGACTCCCGTCCGTCGGAGACCACGACCTCCACGGGGACCGACCCGGCCTGGGCGCCCAGGTCCCGCACACTCACGGTGCCCTCCTCCCGGAAGGACACCTGGATGCCCTCCGGCGCCGTGGCGGACTGGAGGAAGATCGGGTCCCCGTCGGGGTCGATCCAGTCGGGCAGGACGTTGTACTCGATCTCCGCCCCTGCCCCGAGCTTGACGCCGGGGTCCCTCAGCTGTGTGGGCCCGGAGTTCACGTCCCAGGGATGCACGGTGGCGTTCACGGAGGCGGTGTCCACGGCCTGCCCGTCGGAGGCCTCGTAGGTGAAGGACAGTGTGCCGGTGGCGTCCTCGCCGATGCCCGTCACCTGGAGGGCCTGGCCACCCCGGGTGGCGTTGATGGTCCCCTGGTCGGGCTGGGTGACGGGGCGCGCGGTGAGGACGTCGCCGTCCGGATCGGAGTCGTTCTGGAGGACGGGCAGCGTGGTGGTGCGCCCCGGTCGGATGCCGAACTCGTCGTCGACTGCCTCGGGCGGGGTGTTCGACTCCTTGCGCTCGGGGTCCACGATCTCGTCGGTGAGCTGGGGGGAGTCCTCCGGCTGTTCGGCGGCCTTGAGATCGGCCTCCACCTGGTCCCAGTCGTCCATGAGCACCATGTGCTGGTCGGGCAGCCACACGGAACCCGTCCCGATGTCGTTGAGGACGATGCGCGTCCGGTTGGTGCGGAACTGGACGTCACCGGCCCCCTTGAGGGTGTCCACCACCATGTCCGTGTTCTGGGCGGGGTCCTCGCAGACTCGCACGTAGGCACCCGATCCCGCCCAGGCTGCGTAGTCGCAGCCCTGGTGGCGCACGGGACGCGCCGGGTCGCCCGGGGCGGCGTCTCGGGTGGCCGCTGTGGTCGTGACGGCGCCTCCGTCCAGGGGAATGCTGACGAGGGCGTCCGCGGTGGCCAGCAGCACGGCATCCGCCTCCGGGCCCGGTTCCTGGAGGACGCCTCCTGTCGGCACACCCTCGGCGCTCAGGTCCCGTGTGCGCCCGTCGGGGAGCACCAGGGTGTTGGAGGTGGCGTCCAGAGCCACGGGCAGCGCGCCGACGGCGGTGAGGCTGAGCTGGGCGTCGGTGGCCAGGCCCTCGATCTCGGTGGTCTCCACCCGGTCGACAGTCCCGTCGCGGGTGACGGTGGTGAGCCTGGAGGTCGTGGCGGACACGGCCATCACCGTTCCCTCCACCCCGGCGCTCACCACGCCGCCCTCAAGGTTGTCCGCGACGGCTGTCTCCGGGGTGAGGGGGGTGGAGGAGGGTTCTGCGGCGGAGGCCACCCACAAGGTGCCCTCCCCGGCGTCCAGGATTCCCAGCCGGTCACCTCCCTGGACGGCTTCGGCGCGTTCGGCCAGGGAGGTCGCCGCACCCAGACGCACCGCCGCGACCTCGATGGGGGCCACCGCACGGGAGGCATGGTCGCTGAAGGTGACCGTGTCGGCGTGCTGGGCGATGTCGAAATCGGTGGAGTCAGCCCTCAGGGCTGCGTCCAGGGTCCGGGAGTCGTAGTTGAGGTGTCCCACCAGGCCGCGGGACTGGTTCGTCACCCAGATGCCTCCGTCATTGACGTCGACCTCGGCGGTGGTGACGCCCTCGTGGAGGAGGGCCAGGGTGGACAGGACCAGGGAGGTGGCGACCAGGGCTGCTGCGGGCGCACGGCGAGCCCAGCCGCGTCGGGACGCGGACCGTGACGCGTGGGGGGCCATGGTCTCCTCGGTCAGTCGTCTGTGCGGCGGTGCGCGCACCGCCCGGGATCCGTCCGCGGACAGTCTGACATGGAAGAGGACTTCGTGACGTGTGGGTCCCGGCCCCCGGCACCCCGGGGCCGCGGGGCGCCCGCCTCCACCGCGTACCGGGCCCCTGTGGCGCTCCCCTCCTGGACGAGGAGGCCGGTCACGGCCCCCCTTGTCCTCGGAGTCCCCCATTTCCTACAGTGAGCCGTGTGCACGACTGCAGCGGAAGGACCGCTGCGCAGGCGATGACGCGGAGGTGGACGTGGGGGATCTGGAGATCACGGACGGCGACTTCTCCCTCCTGGCGCGCAGGACCGACGATGTGGCGCAGGACGTGGAGCCGCTGTCCTCCACCACCGACATGGCCGGTGCCCCCTCGGCGATGCCCGCCTCCACCGCGGCGTCCCTGGTGGGTGACGCCGCGGCCTCCGCCGATCGACGCCTGCGCACCCTCTCCTCAGGTCTGCGCGACATCGCCCGGGCAGCTCACGACTCCCAGGCTTCCTTCACGGCGACGGAGGACTCCCTCACCCGCAGTCTCGCGCCCACCTCGCCCTCGCGCGGCGGGTCGGACGCGTTCTCCCACGTCGCCACCCGGCTCGGATGAGGCAGGCTCTGACATGGTGACCTGGAAGGATGTCCTGGACTGGAGGCCGGACCCGCTCGCCGAGGCTGCCCGCGCCCTCAGCGATTCCCGGCGCGTGCTCGTGGACGCGGCCGATGACGCCGCTGCTGCCCTGTCCGGATTCCGCTCCGCCGGTGAGACGGCCGACGCTGCGCGCCAGGCGCTGTCGCAGCTCCTCGACGACCTCGACCGGCAGGTCGCCGATGTCTCCGAGCTGATGATGTCCACCTCGGACGCCTCCGA
>JAKECL010000490.1 GCA_030460725.1 Propionibacterium sp. | reverse complement strand
GTCTGGTCGATCCCCTTGCCCAGCTCCGAAGCGGCGACCTCCAGCAGGTCGGCACGCCTGCGCGCCAGTTCGACACCCACACGGTGGAGGATCTCGGCGCGTTCCCTGGCGGGCCGCCCCGCCCACGCCGGTGCTGCGGCCGCCGCAGTGGCCACCGCCCGCTCGAGGGCGTCGACCTCGTCGATGCGCGCCCCGGCGGCGGTGTCCTCGCCCAGGGTGGAGGAAGGGACACGCGCGAGGATCTCGTCTGCCCAGAGCCGGTTGGCCGGGAGGACGGGGTCGGTGTCGGGGGTGTTGGCGAAGGTCCAGGAGCCCCCCGGGGAGCGCAGGTGGCGCGTGAGCGTGGCTTCGTCCTCGAGGCCTCGGTCCTGGAGGCGGTTGGGGTGCACACGCACGTCGCCCTCGCGCAGCCACTGCTCCGCAGCGGCCCGGAAGCGGTCCTGTTCGAGGGCGAAGGCCGCGGGCTCGGAGCCGATCTCGAAGATCGAGGCCATGAAGTTCTCCGGTGCGGAGTTCTCCTCCAGGCGGCGCACGAGATAGGAGATCGCGACGTCGTACTCCTCGGGGTGGACGACGGGCACGTAGAGGAGGAGGTCCCCGACCTCCTCGCGCACGGCAGCCGCCTGCTGGGTGGCCATGCCCGAGAGCATCTCGACGTCGAGGGCGCTGCGCACCCCGCGCAGTCCTGCCAGCTCCCAGGCGAAGGCCAGGGTGAAGAGGTTGTGACCGGCGATGCCCAGGTGGACGTTCTCCGTGCGCTCGGGGGTCAGCGCCCAGTCCAGGACCCGCAGGTAGTTGGCGTCGGTGGCGCGTTTGGACTCCCAGGTCGCCAGTTCCCAGCCGTGGAGGTCGGCTTCGACGCGTTCCATGGCGAGGTTCGCCCCCTTGACCACGCGCACCTTGATGGGCGCACCTCCCCGGGCGCGACGCGCGGCCGCCCATTCCTGCAGGTCACGCATGGCGAGCAGGGCATCCGGCAGGTAGGTCTGGAGGACGATCCCGGCTTCCAGCCCGAGGTTCTCCTCGCGGTCCAGGAGCTGCTTGAAGACCTCGATGGTGAGATCCAGGTCGTGGTACTCCTCCATGTCGAGGTTGATGAACTTCGGCCCCGGGTGCGCGGAAGCGAAGGCATAGAGGGGGGCGAGCTTCTCCACTGCGTGGGCCACGACCTGGTCGTGGGCCCAGGGTCCGTGGGGTCCTGTGACGGCGGAGACCTTGAGGGAGACGTAGTCGACGTCCTCGCGTCGCAGGAGGTCGAAGGTGTCGGCGAGGCGCCTGTCGGCCTCCGCCTCCCCGAGGACCGCCTCCCCGAGCAGGTTGACATTGAGTCGCGAGCCGTCGGCGCGCAGTCGGGAGATCGCGTCACCGATGCGGTTCTCGGACACATCCACCACGAGGTCGCCGACGAGTTCCTGGAAGACGCGGCGCGCAGCTTTCACGACGGTGGCGGGCGCCACCCTGCCCACGCCCGCTCCCAGACGGGCAGGTACGGAGAGCCAGGGCGGCAGGAAGGAGACCCCTCGCCCACCCAGTCGGGCGAGGTGCTCGGCGGCGACGCGGGTGTCCTCGGGGCGCACCACCCCGTCGACGAACTGGACCGTGAAGTCCAGGCCGTCGGGATCGTCGAGCACATCGGCCAGCAGCTTGGCCGTGCGACTGACCGGGTACCGGGTGGAGGCGTCCGCCCACCGCCGGGCGGTGGCGGTGGCGCGGGAGATCGCCTCGTCGACGTCACTGCCTGTCGTGTCGGTCCTGTCAGCTCGCTGGGGTGTCATCGCGTGCTCCTCGCCTCGGGCCCGTGCGCCAAGGGGAGGGGCGGGAGGAGCAGGCGCTCGGACCGGTCCTGATCCGGCCCCGGGGCGCGGGCGTGTGTGCCCCCCACCCTCCGGCTCCGGGCCGGGAGCCGCGCC
>JAKECL010000489.1 GCA_030460725.1 Propionibacterium sp. | reverse complement strand
CGAGCGGGGCCTGACCGAGGTGTTCATCGGGTCTGGCGTCGCAGACCTGGACCCGGACGACGGGGCCCGCGCGCGGGCGCACGGCCAGGGGCGCGGAGGTGTCCACGTGCAGGCGCCACTCCCCCACCCCGAAGAGGTCCACCCGACCCACCATCGAGTGACGCACCCCCAGGCCCACGAGTGTCCGACGGGCGGAGTCGGCGTCCTCAGGGGTGCCGTGCAGGACGATGTCGACGGTGAAGGCGCGCCCGGGTGCCGGCGCCTGCGGTCCCGGGGAGGAGGCACCGGGTGCTCCTGCCAGCTCCGCCAGCATGTGCACCAGGGAGTCCAGCATCGAGTGGTCGCTGCGCACCGTGGCGTCCAGGGCGGCCAGCAGCAGGGCCAGGACCGCGGCTCCCGGGTCGACACGCCCGGTGGACTCGTTGGTGGCGGTGACCAGTCCGTACTGCGCCTGGGCCGAGAAGACGGCGACCAGTCCACCCACGTCGGGCAGCGTGCCTCCCAGGGTCTCCAGCTCCGAGGTCCCCTCGTCGAACATGGCTTCCAGGGCGGGTGACCAGGCGAGCTGCGCCGTGGGCGTGTCCCAGGGACTGGCCCGCAGCATGCGGGCCATGTCCACGGGTCGCAGATGGGGGCTGCCTGCCAGGGCGTGGGCCCAGGTCGCCAGGACCGCGCCCAGGAGCACTCCCACATGTCCCACGCCGGCCCGCACTGCGGAGTCCACGGCCACCTCCAGGGCCGACTCGAAGGAGTCGGTGGGCGGGAGGACCCGGGTGTCGCGGGCCATGGCGGCCAGGGTCAGGGCCGCATTGGACCCGGTGTCGCAGTCCTGCCCGTCCCACCCGTCGAGGTCGTCGATGAACGCTCTCAGACGGTGGGCCTCCTCCGCCGCGGTGCGCAGGGTCTCGGCGAGTGTCCCCGCTGTCGGTTCCACGGCGTCCTCCGGTGTCGGTGACCGGGTGTGGTCCCGGTGATCGGTGTCCACCTCGGGCGCAGGTGTGCCCACGCGACCCGGGTGATGACCCGTCGATTCTCGCGCCGGGTCCCGCTGTGTGCCACCTGACACGCGGCACAGGCTCGCTGACTTGGAGCGGGGGCTGTCGATCGGCTATTCTCTTGTGGTTGCCTGCGGTGGGACCACCATCGCTGCATGAACCGACCCGCGAGAGCGGGACCCAGAATCTGGAACCGAGGAGAACATCGTGGCTTCCGTTTGCGACGTCTGCGGCAAGGGACCGGGCTTCGGCAAGAGCGTCTCGCACTCCCACGTGCGCAACAACCGCCGGTGGAACCCGAACATCCAGCGCGTCCGCGCTCTGGTGGGTGGCACCCCGAAGCGCCTGAACGTGTGCACCAAGTGCCTGAAGTCGGACAAGGTCGCCCGCGCGATCTGAGTCCTGACGGGTCGCGCCCCGTGCGCGATCCTCTGAGCTGAGCCCGTGGGGCCCGGTGGGAGTGTTCCTCCCCCGGGCCCTTCGTGTGTCCCCGGGCGCCCCCACATCCGTGCCGACGAGGGCGCACACCCCCTTCCCGGGACACGGCGCGGATCCCGGGGGCTCAGTGGCGGAAGTGGTCCCAGCCGCCGCGGATGTCCTCCCCGTCCAGACGCACGCGGGCCCGTCCCTCCGGCTCCACAGCACCGATGACTCCGATGGGGCGGAAGGGTGTGGGCAGCACCACGCGCGGCGGGAACGCTGCGAGCATCGCGTGGTCCTCGCCACCGAAGAGCACCCAGTCCAGCGCCGGGCGTCCGCATGTGCGCGCGGGAGCGGCGAGCGCCTCCGCGTCGGGGGCCAGCAGTGAGCTGTCGAGCTCGGCGATGACTCCGGAGTCGCGCGCCATGCGCCCCGCGTCCACCACCAGACCGTCGGAGACGTCGAGCATGGCGTGGGCGTCGTGGGCGGCCGCTGTGGGGC
>JAKECL010000488.1 GCA_030460725.1 Propionibacterium sp. | reverse complement strand
GACCAGCGGGCAGGGTTCGAAGTGTCTTCAGGGTCAGACGCTTCGACAGAGACAATCCGTGTGTGACCAGGGGCGACGCAGTCCAACGCCGCTCGAACGGCCCCGTCGGGCTGGTAGCGGATGGCCTGCTCGTCGTCAAGGATGATCTTGTCGAAGAGGGCTCGGTTGAGGATGCGGCGTTCAGCAGGTTCGCATCGCGTGTAGACGTCGCCGAGATCGGTGAGGATGTCGGCGAGCTGGTCGAGGCCCTCACGGGCGTCCTCGTAGCTGGTGGCGAGGTTCTCCAGCCGGTGTTCGATGGCGTCGTGAGTGGTGCGGATGCGTTCCTGCTCGGACTTGAGGAGGTCGAGCGGGATGGCGTCGGCGTAGTGGGCTTGGACGAGCTTGAGTCGCTCGGCGTCGAGTTTCTCCTTCTGGGCGGTCAGGAGTGCACGTTCGTCGTCGGTGGTGGCTTCGAGCTGGTCGAAGACGGCTCCGAGGACTTCGCGGACACGATCGGCCTCGTCGGGGGTGAGGCCGTTGGCGCCGTAGGTGGAGTCGATCCGGTCCTCGATGCGGTCGGTGAGGATGGCGGACCGCGTGCAACCGTTCTTCTTGCGGCGCCCGGAGCAGGTGAAGTACTCGTAGGTGATGCCGGACTTGCCGGTGGGGCATTCGATCATCATCTTCGCCCCGCACGAGCAGTAGAGCGTTCCCTTGAGGTAGTGGTCGTGGGTGCGGGGCTTCTCTCCGCGCTGGTTCTTGGCGGCCAGTTCGGTCTGGACGCGTAGCCATGTCTCGGTGTCGACGAGAGGGTCGTGAGCGCCGTCGTAGGTGACGCCGCGGAACGTGACGCTGCCTTGGTAGTAGGGGTTGGTGAGGATCTTGTGCAGTGCCTTCGTCGTCACGGGCTTCGACGGGAAGGACGGCGTCGGCCTGGTGGTGAGTCCTCGGGCTTCCAGCTCGGCGGCGAGGGAGGAGAGGGTCCAGTCGCCGGTGGCGTAGGCGGTGAAGGCAAACGTTATGAGGTCTGCCCGCTCGGGATCGACGGTGACGTCTCGGATCTCGTGGCCCTTCGCGTCGGTGGTGCGCACGTTCAGGTACCCGAGGGGTGCTTTGGCAGGAGTGCCGCCCATGCTGGCTTTCTGGGTCATTCCTTTGAGGACTTCTTGAGCGAGGTTCAGGGAGTAGAACTCGGCCATGGAGGCGAGGATGCCGTGCATGAGCATCCCTGAGGGCGTCTCGTCGATGTTCTCCGGCACGGAGACCAAGCTGATGTTCGCATCCCGAAGCGTCGCGTGGATGATCGCGTCGTCGAGGCGGTTGCGAGCCAGGCGGTCGACCTTGTTGATGATGCAGTACTGGACGGGGTTCTCGGTGACGTAGTCGAGCATGTCCTGGAGGGCGCGGCGTTGCGCCGTCTTGGCGGACTCGCCAGGCTCGATGAACTCCTTGACGATGACGGCGCCAAGCTGGTCAGCCTTTCGCTGAGCCGCCTCGCGCTGGGCGGGGATCGACAGGCCCTCTTCAAGACCGTTTCGCGTGGCCTGGTCCTTGGTGGAGACCCGAAGGTAGCTGATCGCAGGGACCAGACCATTCGTGTCAGTCGCGCCCGTGGCCTGCTGGATCTTGGCGGCGGTGGCGGCGAGCTTGCGCAGCTCGCCCATATCGATTCCGGACGGGAGGGACGTGAGAGTCATGGTGACCGCCTTTCACGGACCCCTGAGAGGGGTCTTGTGGGGCGCCGGATGGCGGTCACGTCAAGAAGCAGGAAGAACACCCCGAGTGCGGGGCTTAAGAGTCTGGTGCCAACGACGCCGGTTCGTTGAGCTTGCCCAACAGTCTACCGGGCGCTGACGAGAAGATCCCGGACGTAGGAACCGGCGTTCCCGGCGCCCGTCAGGGCTGAAAGACGGCGTGTTGGGAGGAGATCCTCCACAGG
>JAKECL010000487.1 GCA_030460725.1 Propionibacterium sp. | reverse complement strand
ACCACGACCACGGGCAGCATCCACGCATTGGCGACCCACCACACGGGGGCTCCCACCCCCACCACGGCCACCACCAGCGCCCCGAATGCCGCGGGATTGACCAGGCGTCGACCACGGGCCACCAGCAGATACTTCGACACGTTCGCGACCAGGGACGCAACTGCGGCCCCGATGACGTCGGTGGCCGTGGCGGCGGGCCACAGGAGGAAGAACAGCAGGAGGCCGGTGGACAGTGCGGAGGAGAAGCGGACGGGCGCGTGGACCACCGCCGCGCACACACGGTTGGAGAGCACAGACACCCCCACGCACACCAGCAGTGACGTGGACAGGTCCAGTGGCGACTGGGGCAGCGCCCCCACCAGGGAACCCAGGAGCGCCCACAGCGCCAACGCGGCGAGGACCCCCACCAGCACGCCGTACATCGAGGTGCGTCCGAGTGCGCGGTCGAGTGCGCGGTCGAGGCGGGTCCTCCACGTGGAGAGCACGCCGGAGACCGCCCCGACGTCATTCCCGACATCTCCTGAGCTCATGCGAACACCTCCCACTGGGCGATCCCGGACGAAGTCCAGGCGGCACCGCGGTCCTCGTGGAGGACCAGTGCATCCACACCCAGGGTGTCGGCCACACGGGTGGGCCCCTGGAAGAAGAGGGCGGTTGCGGCCGCGTCGGCGATCATGGCGCTGGGTGCGGCCGCCCAGGTGGCCCGCACGCCCGTGGTGGGGCGACCACTGCGCGCGTCCAGCACGTGGTGGACGCCTGGGGCCCAGCTTCGACGGTTCGTGGCGGAGGCGCACAGGGCCCCCGCAGGTGAGGTGACCACCCCGATGACCCGGCCTGCATCATCAGGATCCTCCAACCCGATGCGTCTGGCGGGCCCCGTGTGGGCGAGGTCCCCTCCGGCGTCGACCATGAGCTGCGCGGGAGGTGCGTCCCCACCCCTGTCCGGGGACACATCGGCGGCGAGCACTTCCGCCATGACCAGGTCCACCAGCTGTCCCTTCCCCACGGCACCGATGTCCAGGGTGAGGGGGATCCTCGTCCTCAGGCACCGCCCGTCCCAGGAGCAGACCTCCTCCCAGACCGGCGCCGGCCGGTACCCGGGCAGTGGACGCAGGCGGCAGTCGGGGCCGTAGCCCAGGTGGACCAGGGCGGCACCGACCAGGGGGTGACGGCCCCACAGGTCAACTCATCAAGCCTCCGGTAGGTCTCCAGCAATGGCCCGGCACACTCAGGCAGCTCGAAGGTGCCCGCGGCGTGGGACATCCGGGTGACCACGGAGTCCTCGCGAAAGCGCGAGAACGTCCGGTCATAGTCCTCGATGAGGCGTGCCACGCGCAGTCGCTGCGTCTGGCTGAGGGCGTGGGCGGTGGTGAGGACCCACCGCGTGCCGATCGCCTCGAAGACCCACGTGTGATCGCCGCCGGCTGCGACCTCACTCACCTGCCTGCTCGCGGATCTGCTCAAGAGCCGAGTTGAAACCGTCACCGGTCAGGGAGGAACTCGCGATGGTCCCCACCTGCGCCTCCTCCACGGTCTTGCCGACCACATGGTCCGCGATGTTGTCGGCGAAGTCCTCCTGGTAGCGGCGCGCCTGTGGGTCGGAGGCCCGGGGCGTGACGGTGACCGAGGAGATCGTCCCGTCCTGGAGTGTCAGCTCGACCTCGATGTCCTGCTGTCCGCCGGGGCTCGTGTAGGTGCCCGACGCCGTGTAGGTTCCCGACGCGGAACTGGCGGCTGTCCCGGAGGACCCGGACCCCTGGGTCGCCTCCCCGTTCTCCTCGGCGTTTCCCTCCCCGGCCGCCTGACCGGACTCGCTCCCGTTGCCGGTGGAGGTGGGGTCCGTGGTGGGAGAAGCATCCCCGTCCCCGGGCGAGGCGCATCCGGAGGCGAGGAGGACGAGTCCTGCGGCAGCGGCCAGACGGA
>JAKECL010000486.1 GCA_030460725.1 Propionibacterium sp. | reverse complement strand
TCGGCTCCAGCGGCGTCGCTGGTTGTCGCCCGCCCGCCGTTTCACCTCACGGACATCATCCTCGAAGATCTCCTGTGTCATTTCCCTCGTCGCCTCCCACTTCTGTGCGGCCTCCTCGCGGGTGAGCGCATGTCTCCACGGGCGAACCCACAAGACCTCAGCGAGCTTGACGATGCCGACGGCCGCGCTGCAGGCCAGTGCCCCAGACACCGTGCCCAACAGGACCCGACCCGCGGCGAACCCGATGATGAAGCTCGCACCCACGGCGAGGACATGGTTGAGTTTCGTACCGGGATCGTCCTGGCGGTAGTGGAGCACGAAAGCCCTGTCCATCAGGGTTGCGAGAATCTTCTCCACCAGTACGGCCACGACAATCGTGAAGGCGAGGTCCCCGAAAGGACGTCCACCCACGGGCGGAAGGAAGGTGGCCCCCCACAGGAGGAGCACCATGACAGGCACCAGAAGTGCCCCCGTGAAGAGATGACCGAAGAGAGGAGCCGAAAGACCAATGGGCTCCCAGTCCTCATCCTGTTCCCGTGCGGCTGGCACATCGGTCATCGGCTCTCCTGAGAGGTCTTGGAAGCTGAGGAGACGTGGATCCTCGTCCACTGGATTCCTCCTATGTGCTTCCCTGGCGGTCTTGTCGCGGTGGCTTGGACCACGATCCCCAGACTCCTCACCGTGGTCGCCGGGCGTTCGTGCTGGCCGCGGCGGGTGTGCGGTCCCGGAAGATTCCCCGAAGGTGCTCCCCCCATCGGCAAGTGTCGTCGGTGCTCGGCGGCGGTTCCATCCCCAGATGGGGACCATTTCCACCGTCCATGCCCGTGTCGTTCGTAGCAGGGCGGTGCTCTCCGGTGACAAATCGCCCGCTGCATCCAATGACCGTTTCACATGTACAGGACCAGTGGTACAGTACCTCCATGGACATGGACATGGACACGAGGTCTTCCCACGAGGTCAACTCCCGATCACTGCTCCTCCCGTACGCACTCGGCCTGATTGTCGCCATGGCCGTCATTCAGGCTGTGGTGGCATTGACGGGCGGGACGATCACTGTCCTGGTCGGCGCGCTCACGGCTCTGGTGGCGCTGGGCATCGCGATCTGGTTGGTACTCCACCGCCAGGAGCTCCGCCACGTCCGATTCGGTACCGTCATTGCCCACACCATTGCCTTCGTGACCGTGACCACCTCCTTCAATCTCCATGCCCTCCTCCGCGTGATGGTTCTCGGGGCGCAGCAGGGAGGACTCGATGATGCCTCCGTCCAGGCGTGGTCCACGTGGTTCGGCCCGACCTTGGCGATGAGCGCGCTCTGGGGCCTCGGCCTGCTCCTGCATCTCATCGGCTCGGTTCTGGGCCGCGGTTGGGAGGACTGAGCGTGTCCGGGCATCCGGGGGAGAATCAGGAGTGGGTCGAGGACCGGGTCTTCTCCTGGGTGGAGACGTACAAGAAGTCCATGCTCACCCCGGTCATCCTCTCCCTCGTGTCCGCACACCAGCCGACGAGCATCGCCGACATCGCCGAGGGCATCGTCTCAGCCGCGGGATGGCAGGTCACCGAACGCGGCCTCTACCGCACGCTCAAGCGCCTCCAGGCCGAGGGGTTGCTCCACGGCACCGACGTCGACGCCCCGCGCACCGGTGCGAAGCGCCGAGAACTCTCCCTCACGGACCTCGGGGCGGAGTTCCTCACTGGCGTCACCGAGCACCTCGTCGATCCCTCGTCCATCGACTGACTGCCCTGAACACGGCCGTCCGAGGGTGGCGACCTCTGGCGTGCGGAGTTCCGGGGGACCCAAAGGCTCCTGCCCGCCCGGCGTGCAGGTCCGATTTCCCTCGTTCCCCGGAGACGTCGGAGAGGCGCCGCCCTCGTCGACCCTCCCCGCCGACCCCGCCGCGGGTCCTCACGCCGCGCTCTCCCACC
>JAKECL010000485.1 GCA_030460725.1 Propionibacterium sp. | reverse complement strand
GTGCCTCGCGCACGTCCACGCGGTCGGGCCCGAAGACGTCGCGGGCGATGGCGGCAAGGTCCTCGATGTCCATGGCCCTCTCGGAGTCCAGGGCTGTGACCACCAGGTGGTCCAAGGTGGGCTCCAGCTCGGCGAGCATGCCTTCCACGTCCTTGTCCGCCATCGCGGAGAACACACCCACGACGTGGGAGAAGGCGAAGGTCTCCTCCAGCGCGTCACGCAGGGTGCGTGCGCCCGCCGGGTTGTGCGCAGCGTCGACCACCACCGTCGGGGAGGTGCGCACCACTTGGAGTCGCCCCGGGGAGGTGGCCTTCATGAAGCCCTCCTCAACCACTCGCCCGTCCAGCTCATTGCCCCCCCGGAATGCCTCCACGGCGACCAGGGCGGCGGCCGCGTTGTGGGCCTGGTGTTCCCCCAGCAGGGGCACGAAGACGTCCTCGTAGATGGCGGCAGGGGTGCGGATGGTGACCATCTGGCCACCCACCCCCAGCTGGCGGTCCAGGACCTCGAAGTCCACGCCCTCCAGGCGCACCACGGCGTCGACCGCGCGGGCACGCTCCAGGAGCACCTCCAGGGCGGCGTCGGGCTGGTGGGCGATGACCACGCTCTGGTGGGGCTTGATGATGCCCGCCTTCTCCGCCGCGATCTCCTCCACCGTGGCCCCCAGCCACTTCTGGTGGTCCAGGTCGATGGGCATGATGACCGCGACGTCACCGTCCATGGTGTTGGTGGCGTCCCACAGGCCCCCCATGCCGACCTCGACCACCGCGGCGTCCACGGGGTGGTCGGCGAAGGCGGCGAAGGCCATGACGGTGAAGACCTCGAAGAAGGACAGGCGGGGGCCGCCCTGGTCCAGGGAACGCTGGTCGACCATGTCCACGTAGGGGGCGACGTCCTCCCAGGCGGCGATGAAACCCTCGCGCGAGATCGGCTCACCCTCCAGGCTGATGCGTTCGCGCACGTCCTGGAGGTGGGGGGAGGTGAAGCGCCCGACCTTCATCCCCAGCGCGCTGAGCAGGGAGTCGACCATGCGGGCGGTGGAGGTCTTGCCGTTGGTCCCGGTGATGTGGACGGAGGGGTAGGCGTCCTGGGGGTCTCCCAGGATGTCGAGGACGGCCTCCACGCGGGAGGTGGAGGGTTGGACCTTGTGCTCGGGCGCGCGGGCGAGGATGTCGGCGTAGATCTGGGCGACCCGGGCATCCAGTGCGACCGTGCGCTCGGCGGCGTCCAGGGCGCGGTCGTGGGCCCCCTTGCTGGGCGTGCCCGCGAGTTGGGGGTCGTCCTCGTCGGCGGTGTCGTCGGTGTCGGCGGCGAAGATGTCGTCCTCGGGGTCCTCACCCTCGATCTCCGCGAGGATCGAGGGGTCGGGCCCGAGCAGCAGGGAGTGGGCGACCAGCTGGCGCAGCGCCTCCGTGCGTTCCTTCTCGGCCGTCTCGGCCGCGTCCTGGGCGGCGGCGAGCGCGGTCTCCTCGTCCTCCTCGGGGGCGTCGGCCTCGTCGAGGTAGGGAATCAGGTCGGCGGGAACGCCTCCCCCGCCCCAGCCCGTCGGGCCAGCAGCTGCGGCAGCGGCCGCCGCCGCCTCGAAGCGGTTGAAGGAAGCAGGGGATGCGGGCGACGCAGGCGTCGCGGCAGAATCCTGTGCCGGGCCGTCTGCGGCGTCCTCGCCATCGCCGAAGAATGCGGGGTGATCACTCATGTGGGGCCTCCAGGACGCGGCCGACCGGATGCCGGTGCACGCGGCTCACCAGTGTAGGGGCTGGAGGGGCGGAACCCCCGGGGGCTGGGCCATGGGCGAATATGCTGGTGGCGAGATCGGGGTCCCCCGCTGCGGCCCGCACTGCGCGGCCTGCCCGCACCTGACTTTCCCAACCCCAACCCATTATATTTTAAACATAATACTCAGCCGACCACAAAATAAGTGTATAAA
>JAKECL010000484.1 GCA_030460725.1 Propionibacterium sp. | reverse complement strand
GGCCAGGCCCTCACGCAGGCCCACCCCGAGGAAGGGCACCAACCAGGCCAGGCCCGCAGCGTAGACCACGGCACTGCCGAGCACCGTGGTCAGCGCCATGCGCCACACGGAGCGGTCCCACCCGCGCGCGGCGAGCCACCCGACGAGGGCGGCGGCGAGCACGTACCCGACGATGTAGCCGAAGGACGCGAACGCCCAGCCCGCCCCGCCGTCGGCGAAGACAGGCGCACCGAGGACACCCAGCAGCAGGTAGAGACCGCTCGAGGCCAGGGCGCGCACGGGGCCCAGCACTGCACCGGTCAGCACGACACCGAGCGTGGCCAGGGAGATCGGCACGGGTGTGAAGGGCAGGGGGATCGCGATGCGTCCGGCGATGACGAGCAGCACGGTCGCCGCGAGGACGAGGACGAGGTCACGGGTGCGGGTCCCGGGGACCAGGTCGGCGAGGACGCGGACGCGGCGGGTGGCGCGCGGCCCTGCTGTCCCGGTGGTGGCGGTGGTGGCGGACATGGGGATCTCCTCAATCGACTGTCGGTCCCAAGGCAGGCATGCCACAGGACCCTGAACACCGTTCACCTGAACGGCGTTCAGGTGAACGGTGTTCACTATAGTGACGGTGTGAACGTCGTCCACCCCCGTCCGGAGCACGGACACACCACCGACGGGCTCCGCGCCGAGGCGGCCACCGCCCCCGCCGGGGACCGGAACGCCCCTGTGGCCGGGGTGAGGCAGGCACTCCCGGCCCAGGACGAGGGCGGACGTGGGCAGGTGGCCCCTTCCCGGGGTCGACGCTCGGCCTCCGATGTCGTGGACACGGCACTGGACCTGCTGGACCGGGCGGGGCTCCCTTCCCTGTCCATGCGCCGCATCGCCCAGGAACTCGGCCTCCAACCCTCCGCCCTCTACTGGCACTTCGCCGACAAGCAGAGCCTCCTCGCCGCCCTCTCCCGCCGGGTCCTCCTCCCCGCGGCCGGGGTCTCCCCCGGACACGACGATCCCCCGCACGAGGTGGGGGCGCCCTCGTCAATGCGCTGGGAGGATGCGGTACGGTCGGCGGCCACCCACCTGCGGGAGGCCCTGGTGGCGCACCGTGACGGCGCGGAGTTGGTCTCCAGCTCCCTGGCCCTGGGACTCGTCGAGCTCCCCCTGGCCGACTCGCTGCACGCGCCACTGGGCGACGCGGGTGCCTCGGCGCGCACGGTGGCGGTCGTCGCGGAGACGCTGGGACACTTCGTCATCGGGCACACGTTCCACGAGCAGCAACGGGTGGCCGCGACGGAGGCGGGAGTGCTGCCCGGGAGACCGCCGGGGGCGGTGCCTCCCGGAGGCAGCGTCGCCATCGACACCTCCAGGACGCCCGTGCCGAAGACGAACAGGACCGGATTGGACAGTTTCGCAGCGGGCGTGGACCTCGTCGTCGCAGGGACTGCCGTCCTCATCGGTCTCGAAGACGACCATCCGCCTCTGCCACGGATCCGCTGACGCTATCCTGAGCTCACCCGACCACCCCCCGTCACGGAGGTTCAACGTGGGAATCGCGGTCGACACCGATTCTCTGATGGTCTTCTCCCGTCAGCTCCATGCTCTCGGCCTCACCGGGACCACATACAACCCCAATGCCCGTTCCTACGCCAGATCCCACGTGGATCTCGGACTGGGCGGCTGGGACGGCCTGCTCGGCGCATCGATCAAATCAACGTCGACGAGCGTGGACAATGCACTCACCACCTGGTGTTCCGAGGTCGAGATCGCCCTGTCCGCCGCATGCGACGCCGTGACTCTCATCCGGGAGAGCTATCTGGGCACGGAGTCGGCGAACGTCGCCAGTCTCGACGGAGCCTACAGTGACGCCGACCTCTCCTCGGGTGTCCTGACCGGCCATGCCACAGCATCGGGGGATCGCGCGTCCTCAGTGCTGAACTCCCCGC
>JAKECL010000483.1 GCA_030460725.1 Propionibacterium sp. | reverse complement strand
GGTCCACTCCCCGGGGGTCCTCTCCCTACCCGTCCGAGCGACAGGTCCGGGCAGGCCGACCGGGCAGGTTGCTGAACCGAGCCTCCCACGCAGTCTGCTGAACCACGCCTCTCACGCGGGCTCATCCACGTGGGCTTGTCCACGCGCGCCGTTGACGATCCGCCACTGGAGGGTGTACCTGTATATACATGAATGCTCAGCCGGTACTCGGCAAGAGGCGTCTCGTGGTCGAGACGATCTCCCGACAGATCCACTCCGGGGAGCTGGCCCACGGCCACCGCCTGGAGGGCGAGAACCAACTCGCACAGACCTTCTCCGTCTCCCGGGGCACCATCCGCCAGGCGCTCAGCGAGCTGCAGCACCGCCACCTCATCACCACGCAGTCCGGCATCGGCTCCTTCGTCACCTTCGACGGACACCAGCTCAGTCAACGTCTGGGCTGGGCACGCGCGCTGGCCCAGTCGGGCAGTGACATCACGACCGAGGTGCTGTCCATCGAGGCGGTCCCACGCGCCGAGATCCCCCACTTGCCCCCCCACGTGCAGCTGGACACCGCCATCGCCGTGCGCCGGATCCGCTCCCTCACCGAGGAGACACCCACCGAGCAGGGGGACCAGATCATCTCCTTCGAGTGCGCTTCGGTGCCCAGCACCCGCGGACTGGAAGACCTGCCGCGTCGCGGTCTCACGCGGGACTCCCTGTGGGAGACATTGCAGGAGGCGGGCCTGGTGGCCTCGCGCGGTGAGCAGTCCGTGGACGTCCACTGCCTGGACACCCGCGAGGCCGCGATCCTGCGGCGGCCTGTCGGCACGCCCTTCCTGCGTTCCGTGCGCACCTCCTGGGACAGCGAGGGGAACTTCGTCGAACACGTCGTCTCCCTGCTGGACCCCCAGAGATTCACCCTCACATCGACCTTCGGGGAGGACTCCTGATGCACGACACCCACCTCACCACCGCCACCCCGGACCCACGCCTGGACCGGGCTGTGGGGGCCCTGGTCGGCCTGGCCGTCGGAGATGCACTGGGCATGCCCACCCAGTCCCTGTCCCGCGAGCAGATCTGCGCGCAGTTCGGGCAGGTCCACGGCCTCCACGACGCCGCGCCCGACCAACCGATCGCGCCGGGCATGCCCGCCGGATCCGTCACCGACGACACCGAGCAGGCGGTCATCGTCGCCCAGCTGCTCCTGGCTGGTGACGGCCACGTCGATGCCCATGACTTCGCGCACGCGCTGTCCACCTGGCAGCACCACATGGTCGAACGAGGGTCCCAGGACCTGCTGGGTCCCTCCACGAACGCCGCCATCTCCGCCCTGGCCTCCGGTGTGGCACCCGAGGAAGCGGGCAGGCACGGCACCACCAACGGCGGGGCCATGCGTGTCACACCCGTGGGTGTGGCGGTGGAGACCGGGCCCCGCCTGCTTCCCACGGTCGTGGAGTCATGCTTCGTCACCCACAACACCGGACTCGGGATCTCCGCGGCAGCAGTCATCGCCGCGGCCGTGAGCGCAGGAGTGGATGGGGCAGACGTCGCCGCATCCTTGGCAGCTGGCATCGACCTCTCGCGTGCCGGGGAGAAGCTCGGGCACTGGGTGGCCGGCGCCTCGATCCCCGAGCGCTTCCTGGCCCTTCGCCCACAGACCGTCGCCTTGCAGGGAACGGACTTCTCGGACTACCTCTACCGCGTGGTCGGGACCTCCGTGCAGTCCCAGGAGTCCGTGGTCTCGGCCCTGCTGATCGCCGACCACTACCGCGAGGACCCGTGGGCGGGAGTGTGCGCGGCAGCCTCCCTGGGAGGCGACACCGACACCATCGCTGCCATGGCCGGGGCGATCCTGGGTGCCAGCCACGGCGCCGCAGCCTTCCCCCGCGACGTCAGGCAGAGGATCTCCGAGGTCAACCACCTGGATCTCGAAGCCCTTGCGGGCCG
>JAKECL010000040.1 GCA_030460725.1 Propionibacterium sp. | reverse complement strand
CTCCCGGTTCGGGTACTGCTGGAGCAGCTACTCCTTGCGGAGGTAGAGGGACTCCACGCGGTGGGTCGGGCCCTTCGTGAACACCATGGTCGCCCGTTCGCGGGTGGGCAGGATGTTCTCCTGCAGGTTCGGCAGGTTGATGGCGTGCCACACGACCCGCGCGGTGGCCGCCGCCTCCTCGTCCGTCAGGTCAGCGTAGGTGCGGAAGTAGGAGTTCTCGTCGCTGAAGGCGGTGCGCCGCAACTGGAGGAAGCGGTCGACGTACCACTGCTCGACATGTGCCTCATCCGCGTCGACGTAGATGGAGAAGTCGAAGAAGTCCGACACCGCCAGGCCACTGGTCCCCGGGGACAGGCGTGGAGGTTGTAGCACGTTGATGCCCTCGACGATGAGGATGTCGGGACGCGAGACCGTCATGGTGTGCCCGGGGATCACGTCGTAGATGACATGGTCGTAGAGCGGGACCTCCAGATCCTCCTCCCCGGCCTTCACCCCCGCCAGGAAGGTGCGCAGTGCGCCGCGGTCATATGACTCGGGGAAGCCCTTGCGGGCCAGGATCCCCCTCTCCTCCAGCACCGCGTTGGGCAGGAGGAACCCGTCGGTGGTCACCAGGTCCACCCGGGGGGTGTGCGCCCAGCGCGAGAGCAGCAGCCGCAGCAGTCGGGCCACCGTCGACTTGCCCACCGCGACCGAACCTGCGATGCCGATCACGAAGGGAGTGTGGGGGAGCGCGGGCTCGCCCAGGAAGGCCCTGCGGGCCGCTGCGGTGGAGCGGGTCCCCTCGACATAGAGCTGCAGGAGGGCGGACAGGGGGCGGTAGATCGCGTCGACCTCCTGCATGTCGATGGGGTCCCCCAATGAGGCGATCCGCGTGATGTCGGTGGGAGTGAGGGGCAACGGGGTGCGGGAGGCCAGTCGGTCCCACTCCGCACGGGTGTAGTGGGTGAAGGGGCTGTTCCCGCGGCGGGGCTCGATGAGGGGACTCACCCCGACATTGTGGCGCATCCTGAGCGCTCCACATGTCATCCACTCACCTGCGATCGGTCCTCCGTGTCGGTGTTGGGTACCCCCGGCGACACGTGTTCCAATGGGCGCCATGTGTGGAATCGTCGGCCATGTGGCGCGCAACTGTTCATCCCGTCCCCTCGATGTCGTCATGGACGGACTCTCCCGTCTGGAGTACCGGGGCTACGACTCCGCCGGCGTCGCACTGACCCACGGCGCACACGATGACGGGTCCGAGCTGACGGTGGTCAAGGCGGTCGGCAAGCTCACGAACCTGCGGGCTGCGCTGGACCAGACGCCCACCGCCCCCGCCTGCTCCGCCATCGGCCACACCCGTTGGGCCACCCATGGCCAGCCCACCCTGGCCAATGCCCACCCGCACCTCTCCATGGACCACCGCCTGGCCCTGGTCCACAACGGCATCATCGAGAACGCCGAGGTCCTGCGCACCGAACTGCGCGAGGCGGGGTACCTCTTCGCGTCCGAGACCGACACCGAGGTCGTCGTCCACCTGCTCGACCGTGCCTTCCACGACGCCGACCTGCCGGCCTGGGAGGGGGAGCTCCCGGGTCTGTCGGGCCAGGACAGCGATCGCGCTCGCGCGCTGGTCGCCGCCATGCTCGCCATCACTCCCCGCCTGCAGGGCACCTACACCCTCCTGGCGCTGAGTGAGGAGGTGCCCGGGTTCATCGTGGCCGCGCGTCGTTCCTCCCCCCTGGTCATCGGGGTGGGCGAGGGCGAGAACTTCCTCGGATCCGACGCCATGGCCTTCGCCTCCCAGACCACCGACGCCGTCGAGGTCGGCCAGGACCAGGTGGTCGCCGTGACCGCCGACGCAGTCGTGGTCCTGGACCAGGAGGGCGAGGAGGTGGAGCCCCAGCACTTCAGTGTCGACTTCGCCCGTGAGCGCTCCACCAAGGAGGGGTGGCCCACCTTCATGGAGAAGGAGATCCACGAGCAGCCCCGCGCAGTGGCCGCCACCATCGCCGACCGCCTGGATGCCACCGGGCACCTGGCCCTGGACGAGCTGCGCATCCCGGAGTCCATTCTGCGCGCTGCCGACAAGATGATCATCGTCGCCTGTGGCACCGCCTCCTACGCCGGACTGGTGGCGCGCTACGCCATCGAGCACTGGTGCCGGATCCCCGTCGAGGTCGAACTCGCCCACGAGTTCCGCTACCGCGACCCCGTCGTCAACGAGAAGACCCTGGTCGTGGCGATCTCCCAGTCGGGGGAGACCATGGACACGATCATGGCGATCCGCCACGCCCGCGAACAGGGGGCGCGCGTCATCGCCATCGTCAACACACCTGGCTCCACCATCTCGCGTGAATCCGATGCCGTCCTGCTCACCCACGCCGGTCCCGAGATCGCGGTGGCCTCCACCAAGGCCTTCACCGCGCAGATCGCAGCGACCTACATCTTGGGCCTCTACCTGGCCCAGGTGCGCGGCAACAAGTACGCCGACGAGGTCGAGGACTACATGGAGAAGCTGGCCCGGGTCCCCCAGGCCATCCAGTGGGTCCTCGACCGGGCGGAGTCGGTGCGCCAGATCGCCCGGTCCATGGCCGACATCGACTCGATGATCTACCTGGGACGCCACGTCGGATACCCCGTGGCGCTGGAGGGGGCACTCAAGCTCAAGGAGCTGTGCTACATCCACGCCGAGGGCTTCGCCGCCGGTGAGCTGAAGCACGGCCCCATCGCGCTGATCGAGGAGGGCCAGCCGGTGATGATCATCGTGCCGACCCCCAGGCGCCCGGAGCTGCACAACAAGGTCGTCTCCAACATCCAGGAGGTGCGGGCACGCGGCGCCCGCACCTTGGTGGTCGCTGAGGAGGGGGACTCCTCGGTGGACGAGTTCGCCGACGTCGTCTTCCGTGTCCCCCGCACCCCGACCCTCTACATGCCCCTGCTCACGGTGGTCCCCCTGCAGATCTTCGCCTGTGAGTTGGCGGCCGCCATGGGGCATGACGTGGACCAGCCCCGCAACCTTGCGAAGTCCGTCACCGTGGAGTGAGGCGGACCAGGACACCGCCGGGGTCGTCTGACCCGTCGGGTGGGCAGGAGGCCCGGGGCGTGATACCCGGGCCTCCTCTGCTCGCGTGACCCCGGGGGCGCCACAGCCGCTCCCGGGGCACAATGGCCCTGTGATCCAGGCCATCCCACCACAGGTCGTCCGCGAGGCCGAGCGTGCCCTCGTCGAGCGCTCCCCCCAGGACTCGCTCATGCTGGTCGCCGCCGAGGCAGTGGCCGACGCGGTCCAGCGCACGGGGGAGGACACACAGACCGTCCTCGCCCTCGTGGGCGGCGGGGACAATGGCGGGGACGCCCTGCATGCCGCCGCCCTCCTTGCCGGACGTGGGCTGAAGGTCCGCGCGGCGCTGCTCACCGACCACCCGCACCTCCGCGCGCTCGCGGCCGCCCGCACCGCCGGTGTCGACATCCGCTCCCTGGCGCCGTGGGCGCCCCCACCGGGAGGTGGCGCCGTGGCCGCGCAGGGCCAGCGGCAGGGCCAGGGGTGGGGGGACAGGCGCGTCCTCGCTGGCGGGCGTGCGATCGACGAGGGCGACACCGGGGTGCACCCCGAGCCCGGCCCTGTCGGCACAGGCGGTGAGGACCACACGGTGGACACGGGACGGGCAGAGGGCGCGGATGTCCGCCCTGAGGACCGCGTGCCCACCTGGATGGAGGCGGACACCTGGATCGACGGTCTCACCGGCACGGGGTTGCGGGGGGCGCTGCGCGAACCGATGGCAGGGACCGTGTCGGCACTGGGCCGAGCGGCGCGGACCTGGGGCACCCGCATCATTGCGGTGGACGTGCCCTCAGGGGCCTGCACCGAGGACGGGACGCTGCCCGGGGTCGTGCTCCGGGCCGACCACACGGTGACCATGGGAGCTCTCAAGACCACCCTGGTGCTGCCACCGGCAGCCCAGTACGCAGGCACCCTGGAGGTCGTCGACCTCGGCCTGCCGGACCTGTCCGGCCAGGTGGGGGACGCGGTGCAGGACGGGTCGGTCTCCACCAGGGATGAGAGCGGGGGTGCGCAGACGCTCGGGGGTGCACAGGCGCTCGGGGGTGAGCAGGCGCTCGGCGAGCGCGCGCAGAGCGCGCCACCCTCCCCGATCCTGCGTCTCCTGGACGTCGACGTCGCAGGTCAACTGCGGGTCCCCGGCCCCTTCGACCACAAGTACACCCGCGGTGTCGTCACCGTGGCGGCCGGCTCGGACACCTATCCGGGTGCGGGGGTCCTGGCGACGATGGGAGCCCTGGGTGTGGGGCCCGGCATGGTCCGCCTGGAGGCGGCGGGCCGCACGGCCCGCATCGTCCTGGACCGACACCCCGGCGTGGTGACCGCCTCGGGACGCGCCCAGGCGGCAGTCGTCGGTTCCGGTCTGGACGCCGAGATCGAGCCGCGTGCCCTGGCGGTGGCCAGACGAGCGTTGGGTCGGGGGATTCCGCTGGTGCTGGACGCGGGTGCACTCGGCTTCGTGGCCGGGCTCCGCCAGGACCACGGGCCGCTCTCCCGGGTGGTGCTCACCCCTCACGCCGGTGAGGCGGCTGTGCTCCTGGCCCAGCTGGAGGACCGGTCGGTGGAACGCAGTGAGGTCGAGGCCCGTCCCCTGGTCACGGCACGCCGGTTGGTGGAGCTCACAGGGTCGACGGTGGTGCTCAAGGGATCGGTGACCCTGGTGGTGTGCCCCGACGGGCGGGTGTTCTCGGTGGCCGGTGAGACCGGTTGGGCAGGGGTCGCGGGCAGCGGGGACGTCCTGGCCGGGGTGATGGGCTCCCTCGTCGCGCAGCGTCGCGCCGAGGAGGAGCGGGGCGGGGACCGGCTGGACCTGGGCCTGTGCGCGGCGGGCGCCGTGTGGATGCACGCCAGGGCCGCCCTCGTCGCCGCGGGGGTGGGACACGACCATCCCGGAGGCACCCCCGGCCGACCCGTGCAGGCGGAGGAGGTGGCAGGCGTGCTGGGGGAGGTGGTGGCGCAGCTGCTGGACCTGGGCGAGGCAGACCTGCGACGGCGGCGCCGGGAGGCCTGGGCGGCAGAGGAACCACGGAGCTGACGCACCGGCTGGAACAGCGGCGGACCGGCACGGCACACGCGGCCAACTGGGACCCGGCACAGGCGGTGGGCTGTGACCCTGCTGGCGCGGTGCTGACCTTCGGGCTGTGGCGACCCGTGCCAGCAGATGACACCCGGGCCCGGCAGATGGAACCGGGGCAGGGTCAGGGAGACGATGGCGCTGTAGGGTGACGCGGTGGCCGACTTCTTCATCGCCCTGACCCCCTCCCTCTTCTTCGGCGTCATGTCGTTGCTCCTGGTGGCGCTCGGGGGCGACTACCGTCAACAGACCATGGGCGAGGTCAGCGGGGCACTGTTGCTCGCACTCCTCGTCACGCCCTTCATGGATGTCCAGTGGGAGCTGCGCACGGTGGTCGTCGCCTTCCTCACCGGTGCGGTGCTCGGAGTCGGCATCCAGTACCAGGTCAGGGGCTTCAACCACATCGGGGTGTCGCGCACCATGCCGATCTCCACCGGCGGGCAACTGGTGGGCATGGCGCTGGGCGGCATCATCCTCTTCGGTGAGTGGCGCGGGGCGGGAGCCATGCCGGTGGGGCTGGTGGCGCTGGCGTTGCTGATCGCCGGGGTCACCTGCACCACGTGGACGGAGGGCAGCACAGCGGCCGAGGGCGTGGACTGGGGCAAGGGACGCATCGACCTGGTGGTCTCCACGATCTGCCTGGTGGGATACCTGCTCATCCAGCGCTGGTTCGGGATCTCCGGGTCCGAGGCCATGCTCCCGCAGTTCGCAGGCTGCGTGGCCGCGTGCCTGGTCCTCACCTCCCCGCGCTTCACCATGGACCTGGGACCGGTGGACACCCGCTGGTCGTGGATCACGGTGCGCCAGCTGGTTCCCGGGGCGCTGTGGGGTCTGGCGGTCCTGCTCATGCAGACCAACGCGGCGCGCGTGGGCGTGGCGATGGGCTTCTCCCTGTCCCAGTTGGGCGTCGTCATCTCCACCCTGGGCGGGATCTTCCTGCTGGGGGAGAGGCGCACGAGGCGCGAGCTGGTCGTCACGGTCCTCGGGGTCGTCCTGGTGGTCGGGGGTGCGGTGCTCATCGGGGTCGCCAAGGCCCTGGACTCCTGAGCTCGGCATCGCATCCCGTCCACCCGCCGAGTTCCCCATCGGTGCCCTCATGCAGGAGCAGGGGATCCGGGCGGCGCGACCCCTCCAGGATCCGCCCGGCAGTCGCACCGGGTGCGCCTTCCCCTGCGGTGGGATACTGGCCCGGTGAGTTCGATCCCTGCCATCCCCGCTGTCCCGGCGCCCACTCCCCGGACCACTGCCGCCCGATCCGTCGAGACCTATCCGTCGCGCGCGGTGGTGAACCTGGACGCGATCACCCACAACCTCCACGTGTTGCGTACCCGAGCCCCCCACAGCCTGCAGATGGCCGTCGTCAAGGCCGGTGCCTACGGACACGGACAGCTTCCCGTCGCCCGCGCGGCCCTGGAGGCGGGAGCCGACTGGCTGGGTGTGGCACAGGTGGAGGAGGCACTGGAGCTGCGGGCCGCCCTGGACGCCCACGGCATCGCCCGGGAGAAAGCCCCCATCCTCGCCTGGATCGCCCCCAGCGGAGAGGACTGGGCCCGCGCGATCGCTGCGGACATCGACCTCTCCGTCTCCTGGACGTGGGCACTCGCAGAGATCGCGGCGGCTGCGCGTGAGCTCGACCGCCCCGCCCGCATCCACCTCAAGGTCGACACCGGCATGTCCCGGGCCGGGTCCACACTGGACGACCTCCCGGCCCTGGCCGCAGCGACCCGCACGGCGGTCGACGGCGGACAGGTGGAACTGGTGGGCGCATGGTCCCACCTCTCCCGGGCCGACGACCCCTCACCCGAGGGCCTGGCCTCCACCGCCGAGCACCTGGCACTCTTCGAGGAGGGGCTGCGCGTCCTGGCGGACGCCGGACTGCACCCCCGCCTGCGCCACATCAGCGCCACGGCCGGTGCGCTGTGGCATCCCGAGGCGCACTACGACATGGTCCGCATCGGCATCGGCATGTACGGGTTGAGCCCGGAGCCCCAGGTGGAGGGCTCCCCCGACCTGGACCTGTGCCCTGCCATGCGCCTGGAGGCGCCCCTCACCTCCGTCAAGGTCGTGGGAGGCGACCGGCCCGTCTCCTACGGCGGTACCTGGCGCACACCGACACCACGCTGGCTGGGTCTCGTGCCACTGGGCTACGCCGACGGCATCCTGCGAGCCGCCTCCAATGTCGGCCCCGTCACCGTCCTCACCGCACAGGGGCCCCTGTCCACCCACGTGGTGGGGCGCGTGTGCATGGACCAGTTCGTCATCGACCTCGGCCCCGCCCTCGTCAGGGACGGACGACCACAGGAGGACCCGCCGGCGCGGGTGGGGGACACCGCCGTCCTCTTCGGGGACCCGACCCGCGACCGCGTCCCCTCCGCCGACCAGTGGGCCCGCGCCTGCGGGACCATCAACTATGAGATCGTCTCCCGCCTGGGGGAGAGGGTTCCCCGTGTGCACGTCCACGAGGGCGGCCACACCGACCCGGAAGGACAACGATGATCAGCTTCGACGTGGAGGACGCAGCGGCGACCCGGGCCCTCGGGCAGGCACTGGCCACCCACCTGCGCGCCGGGGACCTGGTGATGCTGCGCGGGGAACTCGGCGCCGGGAAGACCACCTTCGCCCAGGGCATCGGCGAAGGCCTGCAGGTGCGGGGCCGCGTGTCCTCCCCGACCTTCATCGTGGCCCGGGTCCACCCCTCACTGGTGGGCGGCCCCGACCTCATCCATGCGGATGCCTACCGCATCAAGGACCTCGACGACCTGGAGACCCTGGACCTGGACTCGACCCTGGCGGACTCCGTCACCGTGGTGGAGTGGGGGGAGGGGAAGACTGAAGGACTCTCCGACCAGCGGCTGGAGGTCGACGTGACGCGCCCCCATGGCGGGATCGCACACAGGAGCGAGGGCGTGATCGACCTGGAGGACATGGACGACGGTCACCGCACGATCACCCTGCGGCCCTTCGGACATCGGTGGGATGCGGTCCTGGAGGGAGTGGGTGCGCAGGCCGGGATCACGGAGACCGGCGAGGAGACGTCACCGGGCTCCGCGACGAGGGCCGAGTAGGATCGACTGCCGTGAGTGAACTCTGTCTGGACACCTCCTCCGCCACCACGGTGGCCCTCGTGCGCGACGGCGTGGTCATTGCCCACGCGCGCAACGACTCCACGCGGCGCCATGCCGAGTCCGTCACCCCCCTGGTGCGTGAGGTGCTCGCCGAGGGCGGGGCCGGCGGTGCCCTCGCGGAGGCCGACATCGACGCCGTTCTGGTGGGCACCGGCCCCGCACCCTTCACCGGGCTGCGTGCAGGACTGGTCTCTGCCCGCGTGCTGGCGCGCGCCGCAGGGGCGGAGGTGTACGGCGTCTCCAGCCTGGACATCGTCGCCCGTCAGGCACTGGACCTGCTGCCTCCCGACGCTGAGGTCGTGGTGGTCTCCGACGCCCGACGCCACGAGCTCTACTGGGCCCGCTACCGCGCCCAGGGGCCTGATGACGTGGTGACGGTGGGCGGCCCCGGGGTGGACTCCCCGCGTGTGGTGGCCAATGCCATGCGCGCACTCGATGCACTCCTGGTGTCCGCGGGCGCAGTGCCCGAACACGCCACCGAGGTCCTCCAGCAGCTGCCCACAGGACCCGAGATCGAGCTGGATCCCGCGATCCTCGCCCGCATCGTCGCAGCCAGACTGGCCCGAGGTGAACGGGACCGGCTGGGGACCCAACCCCTCTACCTGCGTCGGCCCGACATCCAGGGGCAACCGACCACCTCGCTGTGAACGACTTCGGGACCCGCTGGGACGCGGAGCAGGAACTGGGGGATGCGACACCACCCGTGGACGCGGTGGCAGGTGGTGGCGAGCCTGCCCGGACGGGTGGGAGGACACCCGCCCGCATCGCTGCCTCTGCGCAGAATCCGGAGGGACCGAGGGGCGGGACTGTCCTGCGTGTGCTGGGCCCGGGGGACGTCGACACGGTGGCTGCCCTGGAGGCCCGCATCTTCGCGGAGGATCCCTGGAGCCCCGCCATGGTCGCCGAGGAGCTCAGTGCCCCGGGACGCCACTACGTGGCCGCCCTCGTGGAGGGGGAGGCCATTGGCTATGCCGGGATCCGCATCGGAGGGGACTGCGACGTGATGACGATCGGGGTGGTGGAGGCCCATCGAGGTTGCGGGGTGGGCACCCTCCTGCTGGAGAATCTGCTGGCAGCCGCCGGCAGGGGAGGGGCCCACAGGGTGTTCCTGGAGGTGAGGGCCTCCAACGCAGCCGCGCAGGGCCTGTACCTCGCCCGCGGGTTCCGCCGCATCGGGCGTGTGCGCCGCTACTTTCACACCAAGAAGGTAGGTCACGCGGGCACGC
>JAKECL010000482.1 GCA_030460725.1 Propionibacterium sp. | reverse complement strand
ACCGCGCCGGGACCCGCGCCGGGGACCGGACTGCGAAGATGCTCCCGACGGGACCGGTGCCGGGATAGCCACGACCCTCTCTCCCCGCTCGTCCTCCCACCCAGCATTCAGACGTACGCCGGACGCTCCCCCGCCTCTGCCTCCGCCTCCGTCCCGCCAGCCACGTGCCCGGGTCCATGGGATCCGCTCACGCTCCCCGTGTCCACGAGCACGCTGCCCTCCTCGATGGCCACGTCGCTCCGGTTGTCCTCCTCGCTCCGGTCATCCTCCCCCGGGAGCACCCCATCTGGTCCGACGCTGCCACCTTCACCCTCGTCCAGGCCATGCGTCCAGCGCGTCTGTCGAGCAGGCAGGTCGGGGCTGGGGCCCTCCAGTCGCGAGAGTGATCCGGCACCGTCCGCCCCGGCGGTGGTGCTCCCCGCGGCGGAGTCCGTCTCCGCGTCCCTCGACTGGGTGGTGGACAGTGCGCCGGTGCGTGCGAACTTCGACAGCCCCTGGGCGAGGTCGTGGCCGATGGTCTGCGCGGTGATGACCAGCTCACCGCGCGCCTCGCCCTGGTCGTCCTTCCAGACATTGACCGTGGGCCGTCCCACCACGATGACCGGGTCGCCCTTGCCCAGCGAGCCGAGCGCGTTGCGGGCGAGCTTCTCCCACGCCCGCACGGTGTACCACTGGGTGTCGCGCTCCTCGAAGGTGCCGTCGTCACGCAGCCGGAACTGCGACACCGCGAGACGGAAGCGCACGATCACCTGGTCGTTGCGCGTGGTGAACCTCCTGAGGTCCGTGCCGATCCGGCCCCTCAGGGTGATCGAGTTGTTGCCCGTCATGGTCTCCTCCTTGCTCAGCCGACGGATGTCGGTGAGCACAGGCTGGCCTTGGGGGCGGGCGTCACGCGAGGGCTGCGGCCCCTGCCTGTGGACGCTTCGGCGACCGGTTCCTCTCCTGTGGACACCCCCGGGTGAAAGGTGCGGGCCACGGCCCGTGGGTCACGATCCGCGATCCGTGGTCCGCGCTCCGCTGTCTCCTGCTCAGCGGTTGACCCACAGCCACACGGCCAGGCAGACCCCCGCTGCGGCGACGACCGGGCGCAGGACCGACTCCGGGATCAACTTCTGCACCGAGGGCGCCAGGTATCCCCCGCCCACACAGCCCAGTCCCAGGGCCAGAGCCGCCCACCAGTCCACAGGTGTGGTGAACACGAAGAAGAGGGCCGCCGCCAGATTCGACACCGCCAGCAGGATGGACTTCACCAGGACGGAGGCGGTGAAGTCCGCCCCGGAGAGCAGGACCGCGACCGCCAGGTAGATGACCCCGGCGCCGGCGCCGAAGTAGCCGCCGTAGATGCAGGTGGCGAGCAGTGCGACCAGGAAGACGGGACGGGGCACCGATCCCAGGAACTGCATGTCCATGAGTCGGGGACTCACCAGGAGCAATAAAGCCGCGACCAGGACCATCCAGGGCACGATCGCGGAGAAACTCGACTCACCGGTCTCCACCAGCAGCCATCCCCCGGCCAACCCACCCAGCAACGCCACGCCGACTTCGACCAGCGTGGTGCGTCGCCCTCGTGCGAGGAACTCCCGACCCGAACGCGCAGTCGTCCCGAAACCCGCGCCCACCAGCGCCAGCGTATTGGTGACATTGGCGGTGACGGGAGGCAGCCCCACCGCCAGCAGGGCGGGGTAGCTGACCAGTGAGGCAAGGCCCGCGAGGTAACCCACCAGCCCGGCGCCCACCCCCACCAGCACGAGGAGGAAGAAGAGGAACGGGGTCACGGTCCCAGCGTAGGTCAGGCAGCTCCTGGGGGATCAGACGGTCCAGATCGAGGTCTGTCCCGCGGGATACTGTCAGCAGAGCATCCGGGCCTCTCGCACCGCTCCCACCGAGCCACCGAGCCACCGAGCCACCGAGCCACCGAGCCACCGAGCCACCGA
>JAKECL010000039.1 GCA_030460725.1 Propionibacterium sp. | reverse complement strand
CAGCTCACCCTCCCCCGCCTGTGGAAGACTGGGCACGGACCCAGCCTGTGGACGACGCAGACGTCGGGGGCGGCCCGGGGGCACCAGGTGACAGAGGGGCACGACACATGGCCACACATCGCGAGATGGCACGACCCAGGTGTGCAGCGTTCTTCGACCTGGACAAGACGGTGCTCGCGACCTCCTCGTCAATGGCCCTGCGCGATCCCCTGCGCCGGGCAGGCCTCATCACGCGAAGGGGGGCGGCCATCGGCGTGCTCATCCACCTGCCCTACCTGCTGCGCGGGGCCGATGAGCACCTGATGGAGCGGATGCGCGACTCCCTGGGAGTGCTGGCGCGGGGCTGGGACGCCGCACTCCTGGAGTCGACGGTGGCCGACGCGCTGTCCGGATCCATCGATCCCGTGTGCCACACGGAAGCCCTGGACCTCATCGCCCTGCACCGCGCCGCAGGTCATGACGTGGTCATCGCTTCGGCGTCGGTGGAGCAGATGGTGCGACCCATCGCCGCCATGCTCGGCGCGGATCATGCGATCGGGAGTGTGGCGGAGACTGGCGAGGACAACGCATTCACCGGGCGCATCACCCACTTCAACCACGGACAGGACAAGGCCCTCGCCTGCGCGCAGCTGGCGCACGAGCAGGGCTGGGACCTCGCCCACTGCTTCGCCTACTCCGACTCGGTCACCGACCTTCCGCTGTTGGAGATCGTGGGCCACCCCGTGGCCGTCAACCCCGACCGGGGTCTGCGCGAGGCCGCCCGCGAGCGCGACTGGCAGGTCCTCACGTTCTCCCACACGGTGCGCGTGCGGACCTCGCCGGCACGGGTGGCGCTGCCGGCGGCGCTCCTCACGTTGGGGGCCGGTGCCCTCCTGGTCATGGCGACCCGGGTTGGGCGCAACCGGGACTGACCGGGCCCCGCTCCACGAGGACGGCCGACCCCGGTCACCGGGGTGGCTGGCCACTCCACCCAGGGTCCTGCCGTGCCGGCTCCCACCCGGGCGCCCGACCGACCGCGCTGGTTCCTGTCGGACCCGGGGAGCCGCTGCGGCTCCTCCGCCTCAGCCGAGGCGCCCGGCCTGGACCCGCAGGGCCACCTCGATGCCCTCCTCAGCACCCCGGCGCACGCCCCGCACCCAGTGGAGGAGCCACTGCGCGGCGCCCTCGTCCCCGCCCTCCACCCACGCGCCCAGCGCGCGGCCCGCCGCACGCGGGTCCTCGGCGTCCAGGATGGAGGGCATGCACACCCCCGTGGGATCGGTCCCGCGCTCCACCAGCAGCCAGCGCGCCAGCGTCGCGCCCACAGCCATCGAAGCCGGCCTGAAGACGTCCCCGGCCCGCAACAGCGCGGCAACTCCGGCTGCCACCGCCAGTGGAGGCAGGTCACCTGCGGCCAGGGCCAGCACTGCGGCCAAGGCACGGGAATCGACGGGAAGGGCGACACCGTGGGAACCCAGGGCACCGGAGGAGACCAGCACGGAGCAGGTGTCACGGTGGATGCGGGCCAGGAGCGCCGGCAGCGGGCGGGCCGCGCGCCTGTGGGGTTGGCGCTGGTTGAGCGGTGGGAAGTCCGAGGTGAGGTTCCACTGGGCGCGCCAGATCCCCAGGGTCAGTGCCGCACC
This sequence comes from Propionibacterium sp., assembly GCA_030460725.1. Classification (GTDB taxonomy): domain Bacteria; phylum Actinomycetota; class Actinomycetes; order Actinomycetales; family Actinomycetaceae; genus Pauljensenia. Next base: position 7,901 of record JAKECL010000039.1, on the reverse strand, counting down.
GGGGTCCACCCTTCCCAGTTCCCCGGCGGCGTCCTGCAGGCTCAGGGCCCGCAGATCGTCGACCGTGGTGCGCGCCCCCTCCAGGACTGCCAGCGCGCAGGCCTCACGCACGGCGGCCTCCGCACGCGCCTCCGCCCAGCCCCGGCGCAGCCCCTCGTGGAAACGCAGACGGGCGAGAGCCTCCTGCGCGCCCTCCACCTCCTGACGCACGCGCCCATCGGACCAGGCACGAGACAGGCGCAGGGCGGTGGGGGAAGTAGGAGCGGTGGGATGGTGCGTGTCCGGCATCCGTCCAGCGTATCTGCGGACCGCCCGGCACCGCCCTGCACCGGGCGCGCCCGGAAGGTCTCAGGGGATACTGGTGCCATGGACCAGGCTGGAGACACACCAGGGACGGGCAGCGTCCCCGCGGCCTCCCATCCGTCCTCCGCACCTGATGGGCGCCCCGTGGGTGCAGTCCCGGGGCCTGTGACCACACACGTCTCCGGACCGCGTCCCGCCTCCGTCGCCGCTCCCTCTCCCGTCGCCGCTCCCTCTCCCACCTCACACGAACCGCGCCGCGCGCCGCGGCGCCACCTGAGGAGCGCCGTCTTCGCCACCTTCTTCGCCCCCATCGCCCTGTCCATCCTGGGTCTGTCGGTCACCGACCTGCAGGCCACCGCGGCCGTGGGACAGCCCCTGTCCTCCTCCGAGGGCATCGTGGGAATCATGGTGTCCACGCTCCTCCTGGTGCTTGTCGGACTGAACTCCGAGGACTCCCCCAGTGGGATGGTGGTCACCTCTGCCGCCGCCGTGGTGGTGGGCCTGTTCCAACTCGTCGGCGTGATGCCCCTGCCGGGACGCACCGTCTCCGGTGTGTCCGGGGCGGACCTGGTCGCCGCCCTGTCCTGGGGCCTCTACCCGCTCAGCGTGCTCTCGATCTGCCTGGGTGCCACCGTCGCCGTGTTCCTGGGACGCCGCCGCCCGGCAGACCCGGACCCCGAGGAGCACGACCGTGTGCTCGCCCACGGTCGTGAGCGCACGGCCGTCGCCTCCACGTCCCTGGCACTGGTGGGAGGCGCAGTTGCGGCCCTGCTGCTGGCAGCCCCTCGCGACACCACCGAGGTCGCCGCGCGCGGGCTGCCGGGCATCCTGGTCGGGCATGCCCCCCGCCCCCTCTTCGCCCTGCTGGCCGCTGTGCTGCTGGGTCTGGTGGCGCTGGGTTCACGCTGGTCCGTCCTGGGAACGCAGGTGCCTGCGTGGCTGCTCATGATCCTCCCCGGTCTCTTCGCCGTTCCCGTGTGGTCGACACTGACCGGGGTGGTCATCACTCCCGGAACCTCCCACGTCACCGCCGTCGGGTTGACCGCGCCGGTCGTCACGGCCCTCGGTTCGCTGCTGGTGGCCACGTCTCTGGGGGTGCACTGGATGCGTCGTGCCCTTCCCCCTCACGAGGGCGACCCGGACGCCGGTGCCACGGAGAACTGACGGCCAGCCGCACTGCTTGAGCTCCAGCCACCGGCCCGGGCGCTATGTTGGGCGGGAAAGAGGAGGAGCCATGACCGATCAGGACCCTGACGCCCGCATCCCGGATCCGGAGCCGACGCCGCCGAGCGACGCGGATCTGGTCCTCGACGCACAGCCCGTCTTCGAGCCGGACGCAACCCCGGTGGAGACTCCCGTCACCAGCGATCCCGACGCGCCGTCGTCGGGCGCACCGGAGCAGGTCGCTGGGTCCGCGGACCCAGCCGCCCCGGCGGAGGAAGTCGGGGAGGGAGGCGGGGGAGTCCCACCCACCGACGATCCCGCGGAGCACACCGGCTTCCCGTCCCCGGAGCCGGCCCCCACAGAGGCGACCCCCACAGAGCCGGCCCCAACAGAGGCGGCTGGCGCCGCCGACCACACCGACGCCCCGGCGGGTCCCGCTGACCTCCCCGCACCGGAGCAGCCGAACGCAGAGGGCACGGGCACCGGCACGGGCACGGGCACCGAGGACTCGGACCCGAGCGCGGGCGCGGAGGCAAGCGCCGCCTCACCGGAAGGCTCCCCCGAGGAACCGCTCGACCTCCCCACACCGCACGGCACCCCCTCGCAGGTGGCGGACCCCTCCGGGACCGAGGACACCGCACCGGCCACCAGCTGGGCCGATGTCGCCAACGCCATGACCACCGGTCACCAGGAGAGGAGCACCACCTCGACCCACATCCCCGTGGTCCCCGCTCCCTCCCAGGACACGACCGAGCGGGAGGAAGCCACGCAGACGCCCTCGTCCACCGCACAGGACGGACCGGGGACCCCACCCGACGTGCTGGGCCACCGCGACACCCACCGTGGACACGACGAGACCTCGGAGACGGCCACCACCCAGCGACCCCCGACGACCCCTGGCGAGGGCGATCCCGTCGTCGGTGCCGCGGTGGGAATCGCAGCCACCCAGCGCACGAGCATCCTCAATGCGTCGGGCGCACGTGAGGATGCCCAGGGGGCGACCACCGGAGGCGAGGACGAGCTGGACCAGACCCGCGTGCGCCGACGTTCCTTCGTCGCACCCCAGGAGGAGGCACCCGAGGAGGGCGCGGAGTCCCAATGGCGTCCCCGCTCGTCCCAGGAGGAGTCGGAGCAACACACAGCCTCGACGCCGCGTTCGCTCGACGACGCACTCTTCGACGGCGCGACGGTGGTACCTGAGGTGCCCTCGCGCGTGGGGGCACACGTGTGGTCGCTGCTGCTGACTCTGGTCCTGGTGCCGGTGGGCTGGTACCTGTTGGCCGACGCCGGGGCACGCATGACGCTGGCCACCGGCAACCCCATGTCCACCGGTGTCGTGAACCCGGCTGCCCTGATCGAACTCGCGGGCGGCCTGCTGGTCGTCGTCGTGGTCGCCCTGCTCGCACGGCGTTCCTCCCTGGGCGCCCACGTCATCGGCATCGTGGTGACGATCCTGGGCCTGCCGTGGGTGGTGGCACCCGGGGCGACGGCACGCCTGGTCCGTCCGGCCATGGAGTGGCTCGACCAGTGGAATGCCTTCGGAGCGAACCTGGTCCATCACCTCCAGGCCAGCGGCTACTCCGGTCGTCTGCTGCTGCTCGGGGTCGTGCTGGTCCTGGCAGGGTGGATCTCTCACCGCGTGAGGCGCGTGGGACGCGAGGAGGAGACGCTGCGTGCCGAGGTCGAGAGAGTGAACCCCCAGGGAGCACACCTCACCTGGCGGGCGCGGCGTCGGGCGGCCAGGGCCGCCGGGGAACGCTGAGCGCGGTGGCCCACCATCGTCCCCCCGTCCCGCGGTCCCTCCTGGAGCCCAAGGGCCCCTGGACACACCGGCGCATCTCGGCGGCCGGCGCGTCCTTCCACGTGGCGGACGCGGGGCCCCAGGACAGCGAACACGTCGTGGTCCTCCTCCACGACTTCCCCTTCTTCTGGTGGTCCTTCCACGAGGTCATCCCGTTGCTGTCCGAGGCCGGACACCGAGTCGTGGCCCTGGACCTGCGGGGATTCGGCACCTCGGACCTGCAGCGTGACGACCCGGACCTCACGCAACTGGCCCGCGACGTCACGGCCGTGGTCTCCGCCATGGGGATCGCACAGTTCTCCGTGGTCGGCGTGGGTCTGGGAGGGGCGGTGGCCTGGATGATCGGTGCGCAGGACCCCGTGTCCCTGCGGTCGGTCACCACCGTGGTGGCACCCCATCCCCTGTCCCAGCCCTCACGCGGCATCAGTTCCCTGTTCTCGGGTGGTGCTCTGCTGGCGTTGCGACTGGAGATCCCCCTGCGGCGCATCCATCTGCTGGAGAACGGGAAACTGGTCGACGGGATGCTGCGTACCTGGGCGGCACCCGCCAACCGCGCATCCCTGGTGGCCGGGGCCGGTCGGTACCGCGCGGCACTCACACGGTCATTCGCTGCCTCCGCCGCAGTGGACTCCGCAGCGGCCGCACGCCACCTCTCGCTGGCGGCGCGGCGTGCCCTGGCCACGACGGTGAAGGTCCCGGTCCTCTCGGTGCACGGGGGTCAGGATTCCTTCCTGCGACCCACGGACTACCACGAGGACGCCCGCTGGGTCTCCGGCCGCTACTCCGCACGCACCCTCCACGGGTGTGGCCACTTCCCCCCGGAGGAGGACCCCGCCGGTCTGGCCGCGGAGATCCTGCGCCAGCTGTCCTCCGTGCCACCCCGCGAGCACTGAGGGGAGCCCCGGAGAACCGGAGGGGAACCCCCGGAGTGTTCGGTGCACCAGCACCGCTCCGCGATTCAGCGGGTCGAGTGATCCGGGGCCACCGACCCCGCGGACGGACACAGGTCTGCGACCACGCAGTGTCCGCAGTCCGGTCCACGTGAGTGGCACACCGCCCGACCGTGCCAGATCAGCTCGTGTGACAACTGCGTCCAGTCGACTCCGGGCAGCAGCGCACACACCTCCCGCTCGACACGCCCGGGGTCCGTGGCCCGGGTCCACCCCAACCTGCGTGCCAGGCGACCCACATGGGTGTCGACCGTGAGGGCAGGCTCCCCGAACCAGTTCCCACGCACCACATTGGCTGTCTTGCGCCCCACACCGGGCAGGGATTCCAGTGACTTCGCATCCCCTGGCACCTCCCCGCCGAAGTCCGCCACCAGTGCCGCGGCCAGGGCCACCACCTGTGTGGCGCGCCTGTGCTGGAACCCGAGAGGTCGCACCACCGCCTCGACCTGCACGGGAGCCGCAGCTGCCAGGGCAACGGGATCAGGCCAGCGTCGGAACAGTTCCGGGGTGACGGTGTTGACTCGGGCATCGGTGGTCTGTGCGGACAGGACCGTCGCCACCAGGAGCTCGAATGCTGAGTGGTGGTCCAGGCTGGTGTGGGCCTGCGGATAGGTCGCTGCGAGGCGCCGGACCACCTCGAGGGCACGGGAATGCGCTGATGAGGGATCCACGCAGGCATAATAGGGGTGATGACGTGAGGCACACGCAGCCCAATGGGTGGTGGCGACGGTCACACTTGCGACACAATGGGCGTCATCCGGTCGGGAACCGACCCCCGGACCCGGACCTGACCCAGAAACGGAGTTTGGAGAGACATGTTCCCTGACGGCAACATCATCAGCCAGGTACCCCTCTTCGACGGGCTCGACGAGGACCAGCAGTCCTCCCTCCAGTCGAAGATGGGTCGCACAACGTTGCGTCGTGGGGAGACCCTCTTCGACGAGGGCGACCTCGGCGACCGCCTCTACATCATCACCGAGGGCAAGGTGAAGCTCGGCCACACCTCCAACGATGGTCGCGAGTCCCTGTTGGCCGTGCTCGGACCAGGCGAGATCATCGGTGAACTCACCCTCTTCGATCCGGGCCCGCGCTCCACCACCGCCACTGCGGTCTCGCCTGCGACCCTGCTCTACCTGGACCACCACGACCTCATGGGGATCCTGGACGCGAACCCGACACTGGCCAAGCACATGCTGCGCGCCCTGGCCCAGCGCCTGCGCCGCACCAACGAGTCCCTGTCCGACCTGGTCTTCTCCGACGTCCCCGGGCGCGTCGCCAAGGCTCTCCTGGACCTGGCGGACCGCTTCGGCACCCCCACCGACGAGGGCGTCCACGTCCCCCACGACCTCACCCAGGAGGAACTGGCCCAGCTCGTGGGCGCCTCACGCGAGACGGTCAACAAGTCGTTGGCTGACTTCGTGTCGCGCGGATGGATCCGCCTGGAGGGTCGCGCCGTGACCCTGCTGGACGTCGACCGCCTGGCCCGACGCGCACGCTGAGACACAGGATCGCCCTCGGGACCCGCTGTGCGGGTCCCGAGGGCGTCACCTTGCCTGCTGTGTCCCCGATGGGGTCAGCGACCCCCGGAGCGAAGAACCGTACGACTTCCCCGGGACAGCCCAGCAACCCGGGACTTCACCGTCGGCTCAGTCGATGGGGCGCTTGAGGTAGGCCACCAGATTGTCCGAACCGGTCGGCCCGGGGACCACCTGGACCAGTTCCCACCCGTCCTGGCCCCACTGGTCCAGGATTGCCTTGGTGGCGTGGGTGAGCAGCGGAATCGTGGAGTACTCCCATTTCGTCATGGCGTCATCCTATCCGGGCACTCAGCGGCCGCCCTCGTCGATCCGGCGCCGCTCAGGACCGGACGTGGGCCAGGACGCGGGGTACCCCGGGCGAGCGGATCTCCAGGGCCAGCGGGTCCTCCGACGTGGCCAACCACTCGCCCCAGTCCTCGACCGTCGGGTAGTGGCGCAGAAGGGCCCGGCGCTCGCGTTCCGTGAGACCTCCCCACACCCCGAAGTTCGCCTCCGCCTGCAGGGCATCGGCCAAGCACTCCAGGCGCACCTCACACGCCATGCACCGCATCCTCACCTGGCGTTGGCTCGCCCCCTGGACGAAGAGTGCGTCGGGTTCGGCGGAGGCACACAGGGCCCGCGCTGCCCAACTCTGGTCATCCTCGACTGATGTGTTCATGTTCCACTCCGTATCGGGTCGCCCATGACCTCCACGTATGTGACCATACACACACTGCGTGGTGAACTCCAATCCCGGAGTGCACCGTGACCGGCGCATATCGCCTGAAGTGGGACAAGAGGCCCATGTGTGGGGACCGGGAGCGCCCTGGGGAGGCACAGGGCCCATCCGGTGGACCCGCCACGTATCCTTGGGTCATGTCCTCGCCCCGTTCCCGCTCGATCACGCCCCTCCAGCTGGTCGCCCTGCTGCTGGCCTTCCTCTGTGTCGCCGGTCTCACCGGCGTGCTCGCGGCAGGTCTGATGGTGCCCCTGGCAGGCTCTGCCGGCGTGGTCGCCAAGACGGTTCCCTCGGTCTTCGAGGACCTGCCCGCAGACCTCCAGATCGTCGAGCCCGCCGAGGAGTCCGTCATGCTGGACTCCTCCGGCAATGTCATCGCGCGCTTCTACGACAAGCGGCGCATCGTGGTCCCCTCCGACAAGATCGCCGACGTCATGAAGCAGGCGATCGTGGGCATCGAGGACAAGCGCTTCTACCAGCACCACGGCGTGGACCCCGAGGGCATGGCACGTGCCCTGGTCAACAACCTCTCCGATGACGGTGGCACCCAGGGTGCCTCGACCATCACCCAGCAGTACGTCCGCAACATGCTGTTGGAGAAGGGACAGCAGGAGGGCGATCCCGACCAGGTCATGGCGGCCACAGCTCCGACCACGGAACGCAAGCTGCGTGAGTCGAAGTACGCCATGGCCCTGGAGACGCAGATGTCGAAGGACCAGATCCTCACCGGCTACCTCAACATCGCTCCCTTCGGACCCACGACCTACGGGGTGGAAGCCGCCTCCCGCCTCTACTTCTCGAAGTCGGCCAATGAGCTCACCATGTCGGAGGCCATCCTTCTGGCGGGCCTGGTCCAGTCCCCGGTGGAGTACGACCCACTGACCCACCCAGAGGCGGCCCAGACGCGCCGGGACACGGTGGCCGACGTGCTCCTGTCCGAGGGCACCATCACCCAGCAGGACCATGACGAGATCGTGGCGACCACCGTGGAATCCATGCTCAAGCCTGACCAGAAGCCCCAGGGCTGCTCAGGTGCGGGGGACATGGCCTACTTCTGCGAGCACGCAATCTCTGACTTCCTGGCCGACGAGACCTACGGCGAGACGGATACGGACCGCCAACGCCTGCTCGACAGTGGCGGCCTGACCATCCACACCACCATCGACAAGGGCAAGCAGGACGCCGCCGTCTCCACCCTGGCCAACGCAAACCCCACGTCCTCGACGTCGGGGGTCGTGAACGGTGTCATCACCTCGGTGGAGCCCGGGACAGGCAAGATCCTCTCGATGGCACAGAACACGGCCTATGACACCGACTCCGGCAACGGCACACAGACCATGTACAACTTCGCCGCCGACGGCACCTTCCAGGTGGGGTCGACCTTCAAGATCTTCACCCTCATGGAGTGGTTCAAGGAGGGGCACGGG
>JAKECL010000038.1 GCA_030460725.1 Propionibacterium sp. | reverse complement strand
TGCGAACTCCGTCGACTACATCTACGACGTCACCCCCCAGATCTTCCAGGCCGACACCTCCCGAGGTCCGCGACAGGTCAACCCGGATGACACCTTCGCGCCCCTGGGTCTGGGCGGTGGGACAGGATCCGGCAACTCCTTGCTCTCCTCCTACATGAGCACCAGCGTGTTCCACCAGCTCATGAGTGACCGATCCCTGGTCCAGGACCAGTACGACGTGGTGGCGGGGCGTTGGCCGCAGGGCCCCGAGGAGGTGCTCGTGGTCCTCATGCCCGATGGCAGCATCTCGGACTTCATGCTCTACTCCCTGGGCCTGCGTGACCCCGCCGAGCTGGACCGGATGGTCACCGAGGTGGCGGAGGGGAAGGAGGTGACCACACCGGTTGCCGCAGGGGACACCACGGCGGAGCAGATCATGGGCTCAACCTTCAAGCTCGTGGACGCCACTGACTACTACGTCCACGACAACACCTACGACGTGTGGATGGACAGACGCTCGAACCAGGACCATCTCAGGCACCTGGTGGACGCCGCGGATCCCCTGCACGTCTCAGGCATCGTGCGCGCCAGACCGGAGGTCAGGGCATCCGCCCTGCAGCCGGGCATCTACTACACCCCCGAACTCACCCAGAGCATCAGCCAGCGGGCCTCCCGCTCCGAGATCGTGCGCGACCAACTTGCCCACCCCGCGGTGGATGTGTTCACCGGGCGGACGTTCGCCCAGGAGAACGCCGGGACCACGGGGGGTGGGGCCGCGGGTGCACGCGCCGGGGAGGACGGCCTCGACCTCGCCTCCCTCATCTCCGTGGACCAGGAGGCGTTGACGAAGGCCTTCACCTTCGACCAGTCCACACTCTCCCTGGACCTGTCCTCGCTGGACATGTCGGGCCTGGACCTGTCGGGGCTGGTGGGAGCAGGCGACCTGGCGGGTGTGGACCTGTCGGGACTCGATCTGTCCCACATCTCCATCGATGCCTCCCAACTACCGACCCTGGACCTGGCGCAGGTGGTCGCCGACATCGACCTCGGCGACATGGTCTCCGGTGTCGACCTCGGACAGGTGCTGGACGGCATTGACTATGCCTCGATCCTGGGTGAGCTCGGGGAGCAGGTGAGCAGCGAACAGGCCCAGGAGCTGGCGGAGAGTCTGGCCAGCGGATTCCTCACGTACTGCACACAAGGTGCTGGCAACCCCGGATCGGGCACCGACTGCACCACTGACCCGCGGGCGGCCTTCCAGGCCTTCCTGGCTTCTCCCGAAGGCCAGACCATCCAGGAGCAGAACCGGCAGGCGATCGATGACCTCACCTCAGCGGCGACCGGCGCAGGTGAGGAGCTCCGCACCCAGGTGCTCGCCCGCCTGGGCGAAGCAGTCCAGGAGCAGATGCTGGCCAGTGCCGCTCAGATCCAGGAGCGGCTGAGCACCACCGTGCAGACCTACATGCAGCAGGCCACCCAGGCCTACATGGGTGAGCTCTCATCCCAACTGTCCACCCAGATCGGCTCCCAACTGCGCGACCAGTTGGGGGCACAGGCCCAGCAGCTGTCCACCCGCCTCCACGGGGCTCTGCAGGCACAGATCGGTGCGGGCCTCACCCAGGCAACCAGCCAACTTGCCGAGAACATGGCGGGGGCCATGGACATCGACGAGGACGCGCTGCGCGGAGCTTTCCGTTTCAACATGGACCAGGACGAGCTCTCCGAGCTGCTCATCTCCATGATCTCCTCGCGCCAGGCCTCCCTGGAGGGCAACCTCGCCACCCTGGGCCACGCGGATCCCGCCACACCCTTCACCATCAACATCTACCCGAAGGACTTCGAGTCCAAGGGCGCCATCATCGACATCCTCGACACCTACAACTCCGACATGGAGGCCAAGGGCCAGGACGACAAGGCCATCACCTACACCGACATCGTGGGGACCCTGATGTCCTCGGTGACCACCATCATCGATGTCGTCACCTACGTGTTGAGTGCCTTCGTGGGGATCTCCTTGATCGTGTCGTCGATCATGATCGGCGTCATCACCTACATCTCGGTGCTGGAGCGCAAGAAGGAGATCGGCATCCTCCGCTCGATCGGGGCCAGCAAGCGGGACATCCGTCGCGTGTTCAATGCGGAGACGGTCATCGTGGGCCTGGTGGCGGGCCTCATGGGGATCGGCGTGACTCTGCTCCTCATCCTGCCCGCCAACGCCATCGTCCACGCGAAGTACCACATCGCCAACGTCGCCCAGCTGCCCTGGGTGGCCGGGGTCGCCCTCGTGGCGATCTCCGTGGGCCTGACCTTCCTGGCGGGGCTGTTCCCCTCCTCGGCTGCTTCACGCAGCGACCCCGTGGAGGCCCTGCGCAGCGAGTGACCCCCGCCGTCACGTGCCGAGGTCCGGCGGCGGACTTCGAGCCCCGAAAGGGACGGACTTCGCCAGGAAACACGACGGACTTCGCCAGGATTGGGGACGGACTTCGGCGATTGTTGGGGGGGTCAGGCGGGCCAGAGGCCGGAACTGCCCCGGCGGTGAGAGCCCACGAGGTGGGTGTCGACGATCCCGATGGCCTCCATCAGGGCAAATGCCGTCGTCGGCCCCACGAAACGGAACCCGTGAGCCTTGAGGTCACGGGCCAGCGCCACCGACTCCGGCGAGCGAGTCGGCACCTCGGCCAGGGTCCGCGGCCTCGGCGTCCTCTCCGGACGGTGGGACCACACCAGCTCCGCCAGACCCGCCCCCGCCCGCAGGGCGATCGTCGCCCGCGCATTGGCGAGGGTGGCCGTGATCTTCGCGCGGTTGCGCACGATGCGCGCATCCGCCAGGAGCCGCTCCACATCCGCCTCCCCGAAGGCCGCCACCCGATCCACCTCGAAGCCGGCGAAGGCCTCGCGAAACGCGGGGCGCTTGCGCAGGATCGTCACCCAGGACAGGCCTGACTGGAAGGCCTCCAGGCTCAGCCGCTCGAACACCCCTCGCTCATCGCGCACCGGCATTCCCCACTCGGTGTCGTAGTACTCACGTAGCAGGGGATCGCCCGCCGCCCAGCGGGGACGGGCCAACCCGTCCTCACCGACCACCAGGTCGCCCTGCCCGGCATCCACCACAGAGTCCGCCGGCACACCGTCCCCCACGGGACTCACGCCTGTACGGACCCGGACCCGGCACCTGCACCGGACCCGCCCTCGTGGACGGATCCCTCCCCCGCTGCGCTGGGGGACCCGGGATAGGGACTGCCCGCACGCTGGTGACGCGCTGCCTCCCGTCGCACCGCGGCGGGCAGGCTGACCCGACGCAGGCGCCTGTGCAGGATCGCGAGCGCCGTGTCGCGGTACTGAGCGGTGCGGTTGAGGGAGCCGATGGTGTGGTCAGACCCCAGGTGGACGAATGTGCAGGGCACCTCCACCAGGGTGAAACCGTCCACCAGGAGGTCGATCGTCATCCCCACCTCGATGCCGTAGCCCGCGGAGAAGGGGATGGCGGCATTGAGTGCCTCACGGGTCAGACAGCGTTCCTCCGACAGGGGCGCCTGGGGTTCCCACCCGGTGGCTGCCCGGATGGAGGAACGCGCGAAGTTCTCCGCCAGGCTGCGGCCCACCGAGGGGTCGGTGGCAGGAGGAGCGGCGCAGGCACAGTCCGCCGTCCCCGTCATCACGGCCTCCACCAGGGCGGACGCCTCCACGGCGGACTCCCCGAGATCCGCGGAGAGCAGGAGCAGCAGTCGCGGTGGCCAGTCCGCGCGGTCCCGCATGGCGACCACCTTCACCCCGGTCTCCAGGGCGGAGGCGCGTCCGCGCGGGACGGAGTGGCGCACGACGACGGCTCCGGCCAGGCGGGCGTTGCGTCCCGTGTCGTCATCGGATCCGTCATCCACGACCACCAGCAGGTCGACCCCGGGGATCGCCCGGCACGAGCGCACGGTCGACGCGATGTCGACACCCGAGTTGTGCGCGCAGATGATGGCTGCCACCCTCTGGGGGGCTGACGCGCTGCCGCGACGCAGGTCCTCGACGCCGGACTGATTCACGCCCTCAAGATTACCGGTCCTTTGCCCGCGTCGCGGGCCCATCTCAACGAATGGTGACCTGCCGGGACACGAGTCCCTCCCGGGCGCGTCGCTCCTCGGGGGTCAGGGAGGTGGTCTCCCCCAGGGCGGCAGCCACAGCGTCGGCCAGAGCCTCCGCAGCCGGGGCCACGTCTTCGGGCCCCACACCGTCGGGCACCTCGAAGACTGGGATGGCGATGCCGCATGCCCGGAATGCGCCGACGAAGCGCGAGCCCTCCCCCATGTTGGCCCGACCCGCCGCCTGCAGACGTGCGAGCGCGGTGAAGAGCTTCGACTCATCGACATCGGTGACATAGCGGACGAAGGTGCGGTTCATTTCGCACCAGTACATACCTGCCACGCCGGGCACGGCCGCTGTGGGGACGACGTCGGCGCGGTTCTGCTCCAGGGCCTGTTCCATCTCTCGGGTGAGTTCGGCGTTCGGGTCGAACCAGTACCCGAAGTCCTCGCGGATCTCCATCTCCGGGACGACGGTGTCGTCGAGGACGTCCTGGAGGCGAGGTGCCGGGTCGCGGACGTCGAAGGCGACCGTGCCCTCCCCGCCTTCCTCCGCGCGCACGAGGGCGGCCAGCAGCGCGCCTGCGGCATCGTGGGAGAGATCGCCGGAGTGGAAGCGTGTCTGCAGCGCCACCAGGATGCGCCCGTCGGGACGCACCATCGCCGGATGCCCGTCGGGCAGCAGGGTCACGAAGTCGAACTCGACCGCACCGTGCTCCCCGTCCGTGCGAGCCGTCATGACGGCGCAGGGGATGATCTCGCGCATGGCGACCAACTCGACCTCGGCAGCCAGACCCTCATAGGGCCGGTCCACGAAGGGGATCGGGGCACGATAAGCAGAACGGGCGGTGGCGGTGGTGACCTTCTTGCGGCGACTGGCTTTTCCCATGGCCGCCAGACTACCGCGACGGCGAGGTCACGGAGGCGACGACAGCCAGTCCGAGGTCACCTCCCCGGGGACGAGGGCGGAGCGCCGCCACGACCTGCGCACATGCCCGCCTGCGCACATGCGCAGCCGGGCACGTGGTCCCTCGACACCGCGCGACGCGGTGCCTGTCGGCGACGCTGGCACGCACGTGGGACCCGGCGCCAACCGGCACAGGTGTGCTGCGTGCCCCCTACATCGGGAGCGCCCGACGGGAGCCCCCACCGGCACGCACGGACACCCGCACATCACACTTGTCGTAGTACGTCTGTCGTAGTACGTTCGTCGTACCAACCAACGGGTCGCAGGCCCCTGACAGAGGAGACGCCATGATCAGTGCAGACGCCATTCGCGGCTACGTGGACATCATGATCCTCTCGATCCTGCGCACCGCCCCCTCCTATGCCTACGAGCTCGCCCACACGATCTCCGAGATCTCCGAGGGCGAGTACACGATCAAGCAGACCACCCTCTACTCCGCGGTCAAGCGCCTCGAAGCCTCCGGTCTCGTCGACGCTCTCCAAGGGGTCTCCCCCTCGGGCAAGCCCCGCACCTACTACCAGCTCACCCCGGCTGGTTCCACAGCCCTTCTCGACAAGTGCGAGGAATGGGAGGCGACGAAGGCCGTCGTCGACCGCTTCGTGAAAGGACTCCCCTGATGGACGTCATCATCGCCTATCTCGACACCATGTTCTCCCCCTACCCCGCCACCCCTCGCCTGGAGGAGGCCAAGGCGGAGCTGCGCGCCATGATGGAGGACAAGTACTCCGAACTCCTCGCCAGCGGCCGCTCGCACAATGAGGCGGTGGGCCAGGTGATCACGGAGTTCGGCAACCTCGACGAACTGGCGGCCGTCCTGGGGATCGCCGCCGAGTTGCAGGGCGGCGCCACCCCCACCGCCGGACAGGCCGGGGACCCCGCAGCGAACGCCGCAGCTGGGCAGCCGGGAGCCATGACCGCCGCCGCCGCGGCGGCGCAGACCTCGACAAATGCCACCGGGAACACCTCGGGGCCCTCCGCAGCCCCCTTCGACCCGATGGTCACCCTGGAGGAGGCCCAGGCCTTCGCCGATGCCCGCCACAGGACCCTCTGGCCCCTGGCGATCGCGGTCACACTCCTCGTGGTCAGCCCCGCCACACTCATCGTGCTCTCGCAACTGTCCGGTGGGGCCCTGCCTGCCCTCACGAGCCCCGCGGCCTCCGCCATCGGAGTGACGGTGCTGCTGGTCCTGGTCGCTCTCGGCGTCTCCGTGCTCATCCGCCGCGACCAGCAACTGGCCCCCTTCAAGCGCCTGGAGAAGGGCGAGTTCACCCGCACTCCCGCCGTGTCCGCCTGGGCGCAGGACCTCGACACCCGCACCGCTTCCACGCGCACGACGGCCCTCATCATCGCTGTCATCCTCTGGATCCTCGCCGCGGTGCCGGTCATCGTCTTCGGTCTCCTCACTGACGGCCGGTCGGCCTGGGCGGACGCCTCCTCCGGTATCGGCGTCGCGCTGACCCTGGTCACCGTCGCCATCGGCCTCCTCGTCTTCCTGCCCCACTCCTGGGCGCACTCGGTGGCCGAGGTGCTCTCCGACACGGGCACCTCCGCCTCCGGGCAGGCCTCGAACACCGAGTCCGCCGCCGTGGGCACCTTCGCCGCCGTGTACTGGCCGCTCCTCACCGCGATCTTCCTGGCCTGCGGGCTCATCTGGGACGCCTGGGACCGCGCCTGGATCATCTGGCCCGTTGGCGCACTGGTCTTCGGCGCGATCGCCGGCGGCCTGGGCGCCTGGGACTCCGCTCGCCGACGCTAGGTCCTCCCACCCATCGCGCGCCTATGCTCATCCCGACACCCCTGTGCGCGGAAGGACCTGCGGTGCAGCGCTACGACCTCGACCCGGATCAACTCCGGGACTACGCCCCCGGCATTCCCGAACCTGTCGACCTCGACGACTTCTGGGCACGGACCCTGACGGAGAGCCCTTTCGATGCAGCGCTCATGCACATCGCCCCGGTGGACACACCACTGAGGACGGTCGAGGTCCACGACCTCACCTTCCCCGGCTACGGGGGAGACCCCATCCGGGCGTGGGTGGTGCGCCCTGCAGGCGCCACCGGACCGCTGCCCACCGTGGTCGAGTACATCGGGTACGGCGGCGGGCGGGGGCTGCCAGCGGACCACCTCCACTGGGCCAGCGCCGGTTTCCTCCACCTGGTCATGGACACCCGCGGCCAGGGTGCCTCCTGGGGCGACGGCGGCGCCACCCCCGACCCGCACGGCACCGGAACTTCGACATCCGGGTTCATGACCCGCGGGATCGAATCGCCCGCAACCTACTACTACCGCCGGGTCTTCGTCGACGCACACCACGCGGTCGAAGCGGCTGCGGCGCTGCCCTGGGTCGACCCGGCGCGCATCGCCGTCCAAGGTGTCAGTCAGGGCGGGGGCCTCACCATTGCCGCCGCTGCCCTGAACCCGCGCGTGTGTGCCGCCATGCCGGACGTTCCCTTCCTCTGCCACTTCCGTCGCGCCGTCGGGTTGACCGGCGGGGATCCCTACGGGGAGGTCGCCCGGTACCTCTCGGTCTTGCGGGGGCGCGAGGACTCCGTCTTCGCCACACTGTCCTACTTCGACGGGGCGCTCCTGGCGGCACGCGCCAGCGCACCGGCCCTCTTCTCCACCGCCCTCATGGACGCCACCTGCCCACCCTCCACCGTGTTCGCCGCGAAGAACCACTGGGGTGGGGAGGCCGACATCGTCGTCTACCCCTTCAACGACCACGAGGGCGGCCAAGGCCACCAGTGGCTCCGTCAGGTGCGGTGGCTGGGTGAGCTCCTCGGGATCGACGAGGGCGCCGCCCTGGTCCCTGCCACACACCGACGCCCCGAACCAGGGGCTGGCGCCCCGGGGCCCGTGGAGGAGAATGACGTCGGGCACACCCAGATGCGGAGGACGACATGAAGATCCTGGTCACAGACATGACACCCCTGGGCGCGATGGACCTCCCGGAGGGAGTCCTCGCCCTTCCCTTCGACGAGCGCAGACGGGTCCCCGAACAGCACCGCGACGCCGAGGCGCTGGTCGTGTGGGGTCAGAACCCGGACCTGGAGTCGTTCTTCGCCGACCTTCCCCACCTGCGCTGGGTCCAGACCCTCCAGGCCGGACCCGACAGAATCATGGCGGCGGGACTGCCCGAGGACGTCATCATCACCAACGGGGTCCACTTCCATGACGTGACGGTCGCCGAACACGCCCTGGCACTGGCGCTGGCCAATCTGCGTCGGCTCCCTGAATGTCTGGAGGCCCAGCACGAGCACCGCTGGGCCAGCGAGCTGGGTGGGATCCAGCCCCTTCGCCCCAAGGGCCGCGTCACCACGCTGTGGCAGTCGAACGTGGTCGTGTGGGGTTTCGGAGCGATCGGGCAGACCATCGCCCAGCGCTTCTCCGCCGTCGGCGCCCATGTCACCGGGATGGCCCACACCAGCGGGGAACGAGCCGGCTTCACGGTCCTGGCCGTCGGCGATGCCGATGAGGCGCTGCGCGGGGCCGATGTGCTCGTCATGGTGCTGCCCACCCGGCCCGACACCCATCACATCCTGGACGCCCGGGTCCTCGACCTGCTCCCCGACCACGCCCAGGTGGTCAACGTGGGCCGGGGCAGCACCGTCGACGAGGGCGCCCTGGCCGCAGCCCTGTCCGAAGGTCGCCTCGGTGCGGCGGCCCTGGATGTCGCCGAGGTCGAGCCACTGCCTGCCGACTCCCCCCTGTGGGACGCTCCCCGCATCCTCATCACGCCCCATGGCGCCGGGGGTCGCCCCGTGGGTGTGGAGGAACGCGTCTCCCACAATGTCCGGGCGCTCCTCGGACTGGGAGGGGAGATGATCGGCGTGATGCCGCGGTGACCACCGGGGGCACAGCACTCATGTCCCGCCCGGTCGGGCGCCCCGCGGCCGCACCCGGCCCGGCACTCCCCTTCAGTCGGAGAGGTCTGTCGGGTCCTCGCGGCTGAAGTCCGTCGCGGGCATGGCCACCGCCACCGGCAGGATCTGGTCCAGCACCACCTCGTAGGCCACCGCGACATCGACCAGCGCCCCGCCCGGGCCGACCTGGGCGAGCAGCTCCTCACGGGTGGGCCAGGACAGGGTCTGGCTCTCACCCTCCCCGACGCCGTGGCGGGGAGACTGGTCCGTGACGAAGGCGTAGCACAGGTCCGTGTGGAGGTGGTCACCGGGCAGGCGGTGGGTGTTGACCAGGAACGGCGTGGGATGGCGGACGGAGCCGTGGGTGTCGAGGGGGAGGGCGAGCACCTGGAGCACGCGGAGCTGGTCGAGGTCGTAGCCCGACTCCTCCGGGATCTCATGGGCCAATGCCGACCAGGGCGTCTCGGAGAGTTCCACGTGGCCACCGATCTGCATGAGCCGCCCGAGCTTCTTGTGCCGGTGCACGAGGACGCGGGGCTCCCCCAGGTCCGTGCGGACGATGTAGGCACTGCAGGTGAGGTCATGCTGGCCGGGGGCCGTGTGGATGTGGGGCACGTCCGCGAGACTACCCGGGCGGGGACTGCGGTCGCAC
>JAKECL010000481.1 GCA_030460725.1 Propionibacterium sp. | reverse complement strand
ACGCGGGGGGACCCCGCGCACAATAGGCTGATCGCAGGAGTTGTCCGCGCAGCGCACGAGGGAGACACACATGAGGAGCATCCACCGCGTGGCAGCGGCACTCGCCGCCACACTGACGGCCCTGGCCGTCGCCGCCGGGCCGGCTGGGGCGGCAACCCCGGTCACGATCTCAGACACGGTGACGGACCCGGAGGGCTTCCTCTCCACCTCGCAGGCGGACTCGATCCAACAGGATGCGCGCAGCGCCGGCTCGGAGGGGATCGACTTCTACTTCGTGGCAGTGCCTGACCTCGGTGGCCAGGAGGTCGTCAGCTGGTGTCAGGCGAGCGGCAGCCAGTCGGGGCTCTCCCCCAGTTCCGTCGTCCTGGTGATTGCCTACGAGGAACGCACGATCGGATCCTGTGGCAACGAGGGCGAGCAGGTCGTCTCCGACTCCGATCTCACCCGCGCCCGTACAGCGGCGATCTCCGTCCTCGGACGCGCGAACCCCCTGGATGCCGACACCACCACCGAGGCCGTCACCACCTTCGTGGACTCCATGGTCGAGGCCGCGGGTGACAGTTCGGGCGCGGGTGGGTCGACAAGCGACCCCGGGGACTCTTCCACTTCCGGCTCCACCGGAGGCGGGATGGTCGCCGGTTTCGCAGTCCTGGTCGTCCTGCTCGGCGCAGGCGCGCTCCTCGTGGTGTTCCTCAAGGTTCGGCGGACGAACTCCCGCATCCGCCAGGCGCCCAGCACCACCCCGACAGGGCTGACCCCCGCCCAGAAGGTCGACCTGGCCAACCGCCGCCTCCTGGAGGCCGACGAGCTGGTGCGCAGCGCCTCCGACGAGCTGGAGTTCGCCCGTGCCCAGTTCGGCGCACTGCGTACCGACGACTACTCGGCCGCACTGGCGGCTGCACAGAAGGGGGTGGCCCAGGCCTTCGAGGACCAGAAGCGGATGAACGATGCCCCTGACCCCGCCTCCCAGGCCTCCTCCGCGGACCGCATCCTCACGTCCCTGGACGCCGTGATGGTTCCCCTGGTCACCCAGCAGAAGGCCTTCCACGACCTGCGCGACTCCGAGGCCAGCGCTGACCAGCAGCTGGCCAGCCTGAGGGAGCGCATCACCGAGGTCGAGGCATCCGTGCCCACGGCCGTCTCGGAACTCCACTCCCTGTCCATCGCCTATCCGGCTGCCGCCATCGCCACCCTCCAGGACAACCCGGACCAGGCCCGCGCCCTGCTGGCCTCGGCCCACCAGGCGGCCGACACCGCGCAGGAGCAGCTGGACACGGACCGCGGCGCCGCCCTCGCCGCCATTGACACCGGCCTGCGTGCCCTGGCCATGGCCCAGCTGCAGGTCCGCGCGATCATGGATGCCCAGAAGAACCTCGACCACGCCAAGGAGGACCTCACCCAGGCGGTGGCGTCCCTGACCTCCGACCTCAACGACGTCACCCGCCTGAAGGCCGACCCACAGGCCTTCGCCCCCCTGGTCCAGGACGCGCGCACGGCGGTCTCCCAGGCCCAGGCGGCGCGCTCCGGGTCCGGGGACCCTCTGGCGGCACTGGAGGCCCTGCACACCGCGGAGGCGGCGCTGGATGCAGCATTGGCGGGCCTGCGCTCCGAGGAGGAACAGCGCACGAGGGCGGTGGGCAATGCCCGCAACCGCCTGACCTCCGCCGAGGCCGCCGTCAACGAGGCACAGACCTTCGTCCAGTCACGACGAGGCGTCGTGGACCTGGAGACCCGTTCCCAGATGTCACGCGCGGAGTCCTCACTGCAGCGCGCCCGGGCCAGTCTCGACTCCGACCCACAGTCCTCCATCCAGTCGGCCATTGACGCGGAGTCGACTGCGCGCTCCGTCCTGCGGAGCACCTCAAGCACCCAGGGCGCCATGGGCGGCGGATTCGGCGGTGGCCTGGGTGGCGACTCCGGGGTGTCCTGGGGGAACTTGCTGCTCTGGTCG
>JAKECL010000480.1 GCA_030460725.1 Propionibacterium sp. | reverse complement strand
GACCACGGGTTCGCGCCGCCAGCCCCACCCCTACGACATGGGCGGAAGTGGGGCATGGGGAGCGGGTGCCTACGGTGCGGGAACGGTCCCCGGGGGAGCAGCCTCCTCCGCACCGTGGGCCAGCGCGCCCCCCGCCGCCAACTGGCAGGCAGGACCCACCCCGCAGGCCGACCCGGGAATGAGGGAGGGGGCCACTCCGCAGGGACCCCACAGTGATCCCCTCGCCTCACCGGATGCGCACTCCCCCCACGACGCCCCCGCCTGGCAGGCGGCATCGGCATCCCGGGATGCCTCGGGACGCCAGGAGTGGGACGGAGCCGGATCCTGGTCGCCTGGAACCGCGGTACCTCCGAGCAGCGCAGCGAGCGCGGTGGGAGGTCCGGGGTGGGCCAGTGGAACCTCGGGGCCCACGCAGCCGACGCAGAACTACGGGCGGTCCTACTCCGCCGGAGCAGCGGCGCCGCCACTCGCCCCGATGACCCCTCCGACCTGGGCTGCTCCTGCGCCGACACCCGCGCCTCGTCGTCTCAGGGCAGGGACGAACCTCGCAGTTCTCGGGATCATCGTCCTGCTCGCGGCCGCATCCTTGTACTTCACCTTCATCGCGCGGGTCTCGGAGGGCCACGAGCTCGAGCCCATCGCCATCGGCTGCGGAGCAGGCCTCATCGTGGTGGGCCTCGTCATGGCGTGGGCCGCACTGCGAGACCACGGGGCGGGCTGGATGGTCGCGCTGTCCGTGGTGGGCGTCATGATCGCCCTGCCTCTCGCCGCCATCCTGCCCTGGAGCCACTCGCCCCACGCCGCCACGGGTCCCGACCCTGTGGTGCAGATCGACACCACCACGAAGTACGACTGGACGGCCGACACCGTCTCTGGGATCGGAGACATCGACCTCGATCTCACCGGCGCACCCACGGACGTGGACAAGACCGTCACCATCGACGGCTCGATCGGTGGCCTCGTCGTCCACGTGCGACAGGGCCAGTCCCTGGCCTTCCACATCGACGGCTCCACCGGGACGCTGAGCGGGGAGTACTACACGGACGCTGATGGCAACAGCACCACCGATCCCTGGGTTCCCCAGGTCGACTATGTCGCGAACGCGCTCTCGTTCAAGTCCGAGGGGTGGAACCCAGCCGCCGGGATCACCGTGATGATCTCCGGTTCCATCGGAGACATCACCATCATCGAGGACGCTCCCGCCAAAACGGTGCCCGAGGACACCCAGAGCCAATCCGGCTCCGCCCAGTCGGGAGGGGACTCCTCACCCGCACCCACCACACCCGCTCCCAGCCGCTCCGGATCCCCCTCCGGCGAGCCCTCGAACTGAAGGAGGCCATCATGACGACACCTGAGAACGCACCTGACCGGAGGGACCACTCCGAGGACTCCCCCGCCGAGGAGCTCGCGTTGGAGGAGACGACACGGGAGACACCTGTCTCCGAGCCAGTGACGGAGGTTCTCGCCACCGGGCCCAGCACCCAACCACTCACCACACCCGAGGCACCCACCGAAGAACTCACCGAGGCCCCCGCCACGGGAATGCCCACTGAGGTCCTCACGCCCGTGCCCAGTACCCAGCCACTCACCGCAGCCGAGCCGCCCACCGAAGAACTCACCGAGGCCCCCGCCACCGCCATCGCGGAGACGGACGCGGCGTCCGGCGAGTCGGCAGGTGGAGCCACCGACAAGACGACTGTTGAGGCAACGGACGAGGATCCGGGCACAGGTGGGACCCAGGTCGCGGACGGGGCCACAGGCGAGGTCGCGGACATGGCGGGAGGCGAGGTCGCGGAGGGGGCCACAGGCGAAAGCGCCGGAAGCACGACGAAGACCGCAGGCCCGGGCGAAGACCCTCTCAACTGGCGCGCCGCCGAGTACGGATCCGGGCACAGCTCTGCCGCCGCCGCGACTGCCTCCCTCCATCGGGGCGACACCACTGCCACGGCGGGAC
>JAKECL010000037.1 GCA_030460725.1 Propionibacterium sp. | reverse complement strand
GACCACCTGGAGGCCGTCTCCAACATCGAGGTCACCGAGGTCGACGTCGAGGAGGTGACGGGACCGGGGGGTGAGGTCGAGCGCCTCGTGGAGAAGGGTGTGGATCCCGCTCCGCACTCCTTCGACGTCCTCGCCGCACTGTCGCAGTCCGGGGCGACGGGGCCGTTGGGGGTCTCCGTGGCGGATGGTGCGCTGGTGCCCGAGGTCGTCTCGGAGGACGTCCTGTGGGACTGCACCATGTGCGGCGCCTGCGTGGACCAGTGTCCCGTCGACATCGAGCATGTCGACCACATCCTGGATCTGCGCCGCCACCAGGTGCTCATGGAGTCGGCGTTCCCCCGCGAGCTGGGCCGTGCCTTCCGGGGGATGGAGACCAAGGCGAACCCCTACAACCAGCCCGCCCGCAAGCGCCTGGACTGGGCCAAGGGGCTGGACTTCGAGGTGCCCGTGGTCGGGGAGGACGTCGAGTCGGCCGAGGAGGTCGACTATCTCTTCTGGGTGGGGTGCGCAGGCGCCTACGACGACCGCGCCAAGGCCACCACCGCTGCTGTCGCCGAGTTGCTGCACACTGCGGGCGTCAGCTTCGCAGTGCTCGGCTCCGGTGAGTCCTGCACGGGGGACCCCGCGCGCCGGGCCGGCAATGAGGTGCTCTTCCAGATGCTGGCGAGTGCCGCCATCGACACCCTGCACGAGACCCGCGCCCGGCGCATCGTGGTGACCTGCGCCCACTGCTTCAACACCATCGCCGGGGAGTTCCCGGAGCTGGGGGGCACTTTCGAGGTCATCCACCACACCCAGTTGCTCAACCGACTGGTGCGCGAGGGCCTGCTGCGTCCCGTGGCCCCGGATCCCTCGGAGTCCCAGCGGCGCCCGGTGACCTACCACGATCCCTGTTTCCTGGGCCGCCACAATCAGGTCTACGAGCCCCCGCGCGAGCTCATCGGTTCCCTGCCGGGCCTGGACCTGGTGGAGATGCCGCGCTCGCGCGAGCGCTCCATGTGCTGCGGGGCCGGGGGCGCGCGCGCCTGGATGGAGGAGACGCGCGGCATCCGCATCGCCGACGCACGCATGGCAGAGGCTGCGGAAACCGGGGCCGGGGTCGTCGCGACGGCGTGCCCGTTCTGTTCCCAGATGCTCGGATCCGCCACCGGCGCCAGCGCCGGCTTCGCGACGTCAGGGGGGTCGGCTGCCTCCCCGGGGGCCGCGACGCTGGGCGCCGACGAGGGAGGGGCCGTGAAGCTCCCCGAGGTCCGGGACGTGGCCCTGCTGCTGCTGGAGGGTGTCCGCCGCGGTCAGGAACAGTGACGAGGGCGGGTCGCAGCCGCTGCGGGCGACCTCATTTCCGGGAGAACAGGGAGAGGATCCTGCGGCGCGGGGAAGCCGGGAGGGGCGCCTCCTGATGGTGACCGGGGCACCACTGGCCCGCAGGGACCTTCCGCCGGACCTCATCGACGTGGTGGCCGCATCCGGCCCAGGTGGTCTTTCCGCAGGTCTTGCAGGTGACTGCTCGGCACATGGGGTTCCTCTTCTCGCTGGTGGGGTCGTCGTCGGCGGGTCCGGTCCGGAGTGAGCCCCGGGCCGGGTGCCGCGAGCGCCGGGTCCGGTCAGGACAGGGTGAGGTCAGGACAGGGTGAGGAACAGCTTCTCGAGTTCCTCGGTGGTGATGTCGTCCTCGCGCACATGGCCCTCGGGGTCTGCCAGACAGTCCTTCATGGCCGTCGAGATGATCACGAAGCCCGCCCGGTCCAGGGCGGAGGAGACAGCTGCCAGCTGGGTGACCACCTCCCTGCAGGTTCCCCCCTGTTCGACGGCGGCGATGACGCCGTCGAGTTGGCCGCGGGCACGGCGGAGACGGTTGAGGACGCGACGCCGGGCGTCCGGATCATCGATGGGCATTGGAACTCCTGGTGGTCGTTCGGATGGGTCCTGGCGCGCCGGTTCCCTCGGCGCGCACGTGGGATGGAGGGCGTGGGCCTTCGAGGAGCCCACACTCGGCTCCTCGCGCGGCGAGCAGGGTGAGCATTCCCCCGGACAGGGAGGCCGAGTCGAAGCCCTGCTGGGTGAGGACCCGGTGCGCGATCGCCGATCGCACACCGGAGGCGCACACCACCCGCACGGGTCGTCCGGCTGCTGCGGCGCGGATCTGGGCGAGGTGGGACCTCAGCTGGGTGTGAGGGATGTTCAGCGCCCCCACGATGTGGCACTCGGCGAACTCCTGAGGTGAGCGCACGTCGAGAACCAGTGCGCAGCGGGTGACCTCCTCGAGGTCCTCGGGGTACCAGAGGGTCAGGGTGGCGTCGAGGACGTTCGCGCCGACCATTCCCGCGAGGTTGACGGCGTCCTTGGCCTGCCCGTAGGGCGGGGAGTAGGCGAGGTCCAGGTCGATGAGGTCGGCGACCCCCATGCGGGCCCGCAGGGCGGTCGCGAGGACGTCGATGCGGCGGTCGACCCCCTCGACCCCGACGGCCTGGGCGCCGAGGATCAGGCCGTCCCCGGCCCGGAAGTGGATGCTCAGGTGGATCTGCTGCGCCCCGGGGAAGTATCCGGCGTGCTGGTGGGGATGCAGATGGATCGTGTGGTGGGCGATCCCGGAGGACTCCAGGGCGCTGCGGTTGGCGCCCGTCATGGCGACGGTGAGAGCGCCGACACGCACGATCGCGGTGCCCAGCGGCTGCGGGAGCGTCCGGGCGCTGCCCGGGCGCATGATGTCATCGGCGACCTGCCTGCCGGCACGGTTGGCCGGGCCCGCCAGGGCGACCGGGCGCCGCGCTCCGGTGACCGGATCGGTGGAGAGGGTGGCGTCACCCACGGCCCACACGCCGTCCAGGGAGGTGCGCCCGTGCTCGTCGACCACCAGGGCGCCGCGTTCGCAGGTGGCGCCGGCCTCCTCGAAGACGGCGGTGTCGGGGCGGGTGCCCGTGGCGAGCACGATGACCTCGGCCCTCAGGCGTGTGCCGTCCTCCAGGACGACTGTGTCCTGCTCCTCTCCGGTGATCACCTGGTGCGCGGCGACACCGGCGTGGACTGCCACTCCGAGCCTGCGCAGTTCCTCCTCCACCAGCCGCGCATGTTCTGCATCCAGTGGTGGGAGCACGTGGTCGGCGAACTCCACGACCGCTGTGGAGAGTCCTTGGCGGGCGAACGCCTCCGCCGCCTCGATCCCGATGAACCCACCACCCAGCACCACGGCGCTGCGTGCCCCGGCCTCCACGTGCTTCCGGAGCCCGGTGGCATCCGCAACGCTTCGCAGGGTGTGCACCCGCGGGGAGTCCAGACCCTGGATGGGGGGACGTGCGGCGCGTGCTCCGGGTGCGAGGACCAGCGCGTCATAGCGGATACGCTCCACCCCGGCCGGGGAGCGGACGGTGAGTTCGCGGGCACGGGGATCGAGTCCGATCACCTCATGTCCGGTGCGCACATCCAGGTCCAGGGCGTCGCGGAGTCGCTGCGGGGTCTGGACCAGCAGGTCGTCGGCGTCGAGGATCTCACCACCCACGTGGTAGGGCAGTCCGCAGTTCGCGAAGGAGACGTGGGCGCCGCGCTCCAGGACGATGATCTCAGCGGTCTCGTCCAGGCGTCGGGCGCGCGCCGCACAGCTCATCCCGCCTGCCACGCCGCCCACGACGACGAGCCGGGTCATCGGGGATCTCCCCCCGGTCGGGCGGGGTGCTCGCTGCGCGCAGCGAGTGCGAGGGGGCTGTGAGTGTGGCTCGTCGTCATTCCCATGGAGGGAACTATACCCCGGGGGGTATCAAAGTCCAGCCCCTGCCCGAGCGCGTGGCGTCCCACACCGGAGGCACGAGGGAACCACCTGGGACTCTCCCGACCCGGATGGGTGAGCAAGGGCCCAAAGTCGGGCGCGGGTGGGTCCCTCCAGGCTCAGAAGCCCGCAGACCTGCGTACAGCCTCCAGGTCGCGTTCGCGGGCGTCCATCACTGGTGCCCAACGCCTGTTCCAGATGGCCGCACCCAACCAGGCGCCACTGAGGCCGACCACTGCCGACACCAGGGCACCGATGACTCCGGCGAGTCCTGTGTAGACCAGGCTGGAGGCGACCGCCCCTGTCAGGAGCACCGCGGCCACCACCGCTGCCACACGCCAACGGGGCGGAACCATCATCGTCATGCCCGCCCCCGCAGCGGCGACAGCCGCGACAGCACTGACCAGGAACGCAGCTGCCGCCGCCGTCACGGTGGACACCAGTCCGGTCGCAATCCATGCCGTGCCCATGACCATGAGGAGTGGGAGCCGTCGGGAGGCCATGCTGCGTCCCGCGCGACCCATGGACACCAGGGCGGCCACGAGCAGCAGGGTCATTCCCAGCGGCCCGAAGACCGCGGTGGCCACTCCGGAGAACACGGTGGGAAGCACCGCGGTTCCGAAGGTGGTGGCTGAGGCGACTCCCGCAGGGAGCGTGGACGGCACCAGGCTCGTCGTGACGATCCCCACCAGCGCAGAAGCTCCGAGGAACGCGCCGAGGATCCCCACCGGAACGGGCGGGACGGGAAGGGCGTTGCCCGAGGGTCGACGGCCCATGGGCGCGCGGTCCCGACCACTCCCGTCATGCAGGTCCGAACCCGACCTCCCGTGTGCGCGCTGGGTGAAGCTGGGACCTTCCCGGTGTCCGTCCTCGAAGACCAAGGTGACCTCGGGGATCTTGTCGTCGGCAGCCATCTCGTCTCGTCTCCTCTCGGCAGGCTCTGCCACGATCCAAGGTCCCCGAGCTGGGAACTGGCTGGACGGGCCCCGTGCACACCCTCGGCAGAGCCCGTTTTCCTCCCTGGGCGAAAGCTCCACACCCACGCTTCCCGCCGAAGTCCGCCCTGATTCCTGGCGAAGTCCGTCCCGTTTCCCGCCGAAGTCCGCCCTCGTCGATGCGGTCGATCTGCGGGCGGATCCCGGGGCCAAGGGGCGGGCGACGGATGACGGGCTCGATGCGGTCCGGCTCCCCGCGGGTCTGGCAGTCAGGAGTTGTCGAGGGCGACGAGGAACCCGTCCTCGTCCAGCACAGAACCACCCACCACGGAGAACACGAGTCCCGCGGCCTCCTCGATGCCTGTGGCTGAGCGCAGCCGCTCCAGCCGCGCGGTCCTGGTCAGAGGGGCATCGAGCACAGCGGGCCCCCCGGCCGGCAACCAGCGCAGTCGGTACTCCACAACCCCACCATTGCTCCAGGCCTCCCAGCGGAGAGCCTGGGGGACGATGGCGACCTGGCGAACCTCGAGGAGCATCTGGGAGCGGTTGCCCACAGGTGCCACCAACGCGTAGCCATCGACGACCTGGGGTTGGGACGCAGCTCTGCGCCTGGACTCCTCGATGGAGCGCTGGACCTCCTCGGGCAGGTCGACCCGGCCGTCCACCAGTGCTGATATCCGATGGACCTCGCGCCGCGTCGGACGACTGGGCTCCGTCTGACCCAGATCGCGGGAGTCCACGATCGTGGGAAAATCGGGTCTGAGGACACCGAGCAGATCATCGGGGAGGACCCAGCGCGGCGAGTAGACCGTCAGGTTCACTGCCGAGTCGGGGTCCGGGGTGATGACGTGCCCGGAGCCTGCGATGAGCAGTGCGCCCGCCAGACGTCGCGCCATGCGTCGCAGACCCAGCAGCGCCCTGTACTCCACTCCTGAAGGCATCCCTGAGGGGAAGGCACGGGCCCATTCATCGCGTTCCATGAGCTCCGCGGTCGGAGCGGGGCCGCGGGTGGGAGGACACACCAGCACCCAGGCCTGGGCGAGGTCCGCGGCAGTGCCCAGCTCGTGTCGGATCCTCGCGTCCACCTGCCACGGGCCCTGGAGTGCGGCGACGCCACCGAGTCTGAGCATCCCGGGACCGGCCCAGCCAGCGTCCTCCCACACGGACACGGCCAGCGCCTCCAGCTCATCGGCGTCCACCTCGACGGAGAGCAGCAACAGATGATGGGATCGGGCCCATTCGAGATCGATGACATGTGCTGCCTCCAGTCGCTGGAGGGGGGCAGCCAATGGGGCGGCCATCTGGTCGTGCACCACCTGTCCTCCCTGCGCGACCCGGTATGCCGAACTCAGCATGTCGAGGCCACCGATGGCCGTGGTGGTGGTCTCGGTCAGCGGGTTGGAGGGGGCACTTCCCCGTGGCGGCGGAACCTGGGCGAACTTGTCCTTGACGGAACGCCGCCGTGGCATCTGGGGCGCGCGAGGGTCCTCAGTCATCCTCGGGCCGTTCGATGCGCACACGGGAGAATCGCAGGTGGCTGCGTGACGGTGTGGGACCCCGTTGCCCCTGGTAGTGGGACCCCACCCCGTCCGTGCCGTAGGGATGGAGCGCGGGGGTCGACAGGTCGAAGAAGCAGAGCTGCCCGACCTTCATGCCCGGGTACAGCAGGATCGGCATGGTCGCAGTGTTGGAGAGCTCCAGGGTGACGTGCCCGGAGAAACCTGGATCGATGAAGCCCGCAGTGGAGTGCGTGAGCAACCCGAGCCGCCCCAGGGATGACTTGCCCTCCAGCCGTGCGGCGATGTCCTCCCCCAGCGTGACGCGCTCGAAGGTGGCACCCAGGACGAACTCGCCGGGATGCAGCACGAAGGGCTCCTCCGGACCGACATCCACCATGTGGGTCAGATCGGACTGGTCTGCGGCTGGGTCGATGACGGAGTAGCGATGGTTGTCGAAGAGACGGAAGAGCCTGTCCAGTCGCACGTCGATGCTGGCGGGCTGGACCAGGTCTCGGTCCAGGGGGTCGAGCTGGATCCGTCCGGAGTCGAACCCGGCGAGGATGTCACGATCACTGAGCAGCATGGTCGCAATTGTGGCACGACGCGTCGGCCCGTGCGGGTCCGAGCCCTGTGGCACCCCTACTGCAGGGGCAGCCCGTTGGCGTCGACGACATAGCGGCCCTGGCGCGTGGCGATCTGGACGATGTCCACCACGACCCACACGAAGACGGCGACCACCACCACGCCCCCGATCAGGAGCCAGGAGGTGGCTGCACCGAGGAGGGTGAGCGCGAGTTGGACGACCCCCTTCTGCACGTACCCGAGGTAGAAGTTGTGCACCCCGAACGTCCCCAGCAGGATCCCGAGCACAATGGCGACCGCCATGCTCTTCGGGGCGACGCCTGGAGCGGCCTGCCCGTACTGCGGGGGCTGCCCGTACTGCGGGGGCTGCCCGTACTGCGGGGGCTGCCCATACGGCGCCTGCCCGTACTGCGGGGGCCGGCCGTACCCCGACTCCGAGGCACCCGGCGCAGCCGAACTCGCCCAGGACTGTGCACGGGAATGAGGCTGCCAGGACCCCGGGGGCCCCTCGCTGCCGGAGCCCTGCCCACCGGGCCTGTCTGCGTTGCTCATGGACTCCTCCTGGCTGCTGTGTCCCATCCGCAGCATCCCTGCGCATCTCCCGCCTACCAATCGTGGCACGCCCACCACCCCGACCCGCCATCCGTGGACCCCCGGGCGCTACCCTGAGGCGCGTGTTCGACGCCCTTCTGCCCTGGTTCCGGGATCACCGCCGCGACCTCCCCATGCGTGACGAGGGCGTCTCGCCGTGGGCGACCCTGGTGTTCGAGGTCATGAGTCAACAGACTCCCATCCCCCGGGTCCAGCCCGTGTGGCAGGTGTGGATGGAGCGGTGGCCCACCCCGGCTGCTTTGGGCGCCGCGAGTCCCGCCGAGGTCCTGGTGGCCTGGGACCACCTCGGCTACCCCTCCCGCGCGCTGCGTCTCCAGCAGTGCGCACGCGCCATTGCCGCACGTCCGGGAGGCCAGGTGCCCGCGGATCTGGAGGAGCTTCTCGCCCTGCCGGGCGTCGGGCCCTACACGGCCAGTGCCGTTGCCTCCTTCGCCTACCACCGACGCGTCCCGGTCCTGGACACCAATGTCCGTCGAGTCCTGGCACGCGCGTGTGACGGCACCGAGTTCGCGCCCTCGTCAGCCCCCTCGCGCACCGAACGTGGAAGGGCGGAGTCCCTGCTTCCCCAGACCGGGGAGGCTGCGGCCGAGTGGAACGTCGCGCTGATGGAGCTGGGGGCACTGGTGTGCACCCAGCGCGCGCCTAGGTGCGGGGAGTGTCCCCTGGCGCAGGGCTGCCGCTGGCTGACGGAGGGGCGCCCCGCTGCCTCTGTCCGACCGCGCGGACAGTCCTGGGCGGGCACCGACCGACAGGCACGAGGGCGGGTCATGGCTCTCCTGCGGGACTCCCACACGCACGGGAGACAGACCACTCGCGAACAGGCGCTCCGGGTCGCGACCCTGCCCGGAAGCGATTCAGAACAAGCCGGTCGCGTCCTCGTGGGGCTCGTCGCGGATGGCCTGGTGGTGGAACGCGACGAGGGCACGGTCCTGGAGCTTCCCAGCTGATCGCGATCCCGGTCCGACCCCACCAGCTGGCAGGGACAGGACCCCTCACATGCCCGGCTGCGGCTCCTGGGCAGGGCCATCCTGCGAACCGAAGTCAGAGTCCGTCCCCGCACCGGGCTCCCCACGCTTCATCTGGCGGTAGGCACGCCCGTCTGCCAGTGCCCTGCGCCCGTCAGGGATCGCAAAGGAGACGGCGACGACCCCCAGGGTGATGATCCCGGCGCAGACCAGCAGGGCCTGCACGCTCACACGGTCCGCAAGCGGTCCGAAGACCAGCATCCCCACAGGCATTGCCACGGCGAAGACGATGGAGACGAAGCTGAAGACCCGCCCCATGTACTCCGGAGCCACCTTCTCCTGCAACAACGTCATGGAGGGGGTGGAGAAGAAGGGCACCGCCACACCCGTGAGGAACATGAAGGCGTAGAAGACCCACAGGTTCGTCGACAGTCCCAGCGCGATGGACAGCAACCCGAAGCAGATGCACGCCACCAGGATCATGTGCTCGCGCGAACGCCGCGTGAACCACACCGACACCGCGACACCGGCCGCCGTCATGCCCACGGAGAATGCGATCTCCAGGGCGGTGAGCATCCAGACGTCGTCCCCGAAGCTGCGGGTGATCATCAGCGGGGTGAGGAACGAGGGCGCGACGGTGAGCACGAAGATGATCGCGTAGACGGTCATCAGCCAGCGCACCACCCGGTTGGCAAAGGTGTAGCGCACCCCCTCGACCAGGTCGGAGAGGTAGGAGGTCGCAGCCTCAGCCCCGCTGCGCACGGTGGGGACCGGGATGAAGGCGAGGACCAGGATCCCCAGCGCCGCGGTGGCGACGTCAACGAAGAAGGTGGGCACGATCCCCCCCACCGCGAACACCGCTCCGGCTGCCGCCGGGGCCAGAAGTGCCATGGCCGACTGGATCGTGGTGTTGATCCCATTGACGCGCATCAGTTGGGCCTGGGGGGTGAGCTGGGGGATCACCGCAGCCACCGCAGGGGTCTGGAAGCCCGCGCCCACCGATCGCACGGCCACCGCCGCGTAGATCAGCCACAGGTTGGTGTGTCCAGCACTCATGGCCAGGGCGAGACCGAGGGTGGTCACCGCGATGGTGGCGTCGGCGGTGATGATCAGCACCTTGCGGTTGATCCGGTCCGCCAGGGTGCCCCCGAACAGGGAGACCAGTGCCTGGGGCAGGAAGGCGAAGAGGGCGTAGGCCATCAGGACCGTGCCCGACTTCGTCTGGAGCGTGAGGTACCACATGACGGCGTACTGGACGATGCTGGAACCGAACAGGGAGATGGTCTGGCCCGTGAGGAACAGGGCGACGCGTCGCTTCCATGTGGGGTCGTCCTCGGCGGGGGCA
>JAKECL010000036.1 GCA_030460725.1 Propionibacterium sp. | reverse complement strand
GCCGTGTCCTCCCCACCGACCCCGCATGACGGGGGAGCGGCGAGTGGGCCGGGGGGGCGCGCCTGCGCGGCGCGTCGTAGGGTTCACACATGCAGGAAGCCACCATGCCCCAGGTCCCCCGGATTCAGCTCGGTGACGGTGTCACCATCCCCCAGGTGGGGTTCGGCACCTTCCAGATTCCTCCCGCCGACACCCAACGCGCGGTCGAGGAGGCCCTGTGGATCGGGTACCGCCACATCGACACGGCCGCCGGGTACTACAACGAGGCAGGGGTGGGTGCCGCCCTGCGCGCCAGCGGACTGGGCGAGGGCGAGGTCTTCGTCACGACCAAGCTGCGCAATGCGGACCAGGGGAGCGAATCGGTGAGGGAGGCCTTCGAGGCCTCACGTGAGGCACTGGGACGCGAGGTGCTCGACCTCTACCTCATCCACTGGCCCGTTCCCGCCCGGGACCTCTACGTCGAGTCCTGGAGGGTGCTCGCAGACCTGGCCGAACAGGGAGCCGTGCGCGCCATCGGCGTGTCCAACTTCCTGCCGGAGCACCTGGAACGCCTGGTCGTGGAGACCGGGGTGACCCCGGCGCTCAACCAGGTGGAGATCCACCCGACCTTCTCCCAGCCCGAGGTGCGCCGCGCCTGCCTGCGCCGGGGGATCGCGGTGGAGGCCTACTCGCCCCTGGGACAGGGCAGCGATCTCCAGGCGCCGACGCTCACCGCCATCGCTGCACGTCTGGGCGTCACACCGGCCCAGGTCGTGCTGCGCTGGCACATCCAGTCCGGACGCATCGTCATCCCGAAGTCCGTCCACCCCCGACGCATGCGCGAGAACCTCACCGTGACGGGTTTCGCCCTGGACTCCGAGGACATGTCGGCCATCGACGCGCTGGACACCGCCGCAGGACGCCTGGGTGGGGACCCCGCAACCTTCGCCTTCCCCCAGACCCTGGAGGACGCGGCTGCGCGCGGTGAGGGAGTGGACTGACGTGGATGCTGCGACCCTCCCCTCCGACCGTCCCGGGTGGGTGTGGTGGGGGCCGACCGTGAGGGAACGATCCGCGCTGGTCACCCTCGTGGTGGGGATGGTGGCCCTGCTCTGCGCCGCGTGCAGCCCTGCGACAGCTCCCGGGAGCGGGGCTGGGAAGTCGCCCTCGTCCACCTCCGCCCCGGGGGAGACCGCGCCACCTGCCTCAGGGGCCGATGGCGGAGGCTCTCCGGAACCGTCCCCGGGTGCACCCACAGGTGCTGACCCGCTGGAGGGATGGACCCTGGAGGAACAGATCGGTCAGCTGTTCATGGTCGGGGTCGACGTCTCGGCCCAGCAGGACATCAGTTGGGAGGTCGTCCCGGACGACCACGTCGGCAATGTCTTCCTCGCGGGCCGCAGCCACGCCACCCCCGGGGAGGTGGCGACGCTGGTCCGCTCCTTCACGGACATGGTTGGGCCGGACAGCACCCATGGCACGCCGATGCTGGTGGCGACGGACCAGGAGGGCGGGGCGGTGCAGGTGCTCCAGGGGCCCGGGTTCTCCGCGATTCCTGCGGCCCTGGAGCAGTCGGCACTGTCCCCGGGTGACCTGGTGGGTGCTGCCCGCGACTGGGGCGATGAGCTCGCCTCTGCGGGTGTCAACCTCAACCTCGCCCCGGTCATGGACCTGGTCGACGGCGACCCCCAGCAGAATCCGCCGATCGGGGTGTGGGGGCGCCACTACGGGGCGACGGTGGAGGAGGTCGTCGAGCACGCGAATGCGTTCTCCCGCGGTATGCGCGACGCGGGAGTGGCGGTGGCCGTCAAGCACTTCCCGGGGCTGGGACGGGTCGCGCAGAACACCGACACCCAGGCGGGGGTCTCGGACACGGTGACGACCCGTGACGACGCTTCGGTGGAGGTCTTCGCGCGTGGCATCGCCGACGGTGCGCAGATGGTGATGATGTCCACCGCGGTCTACGAGCGCATCGACGCGGGTGTGCCCGCCGCGTTCTCCTCCGTGGCCGTCACCGAGATGCTGCGTGGGGACCTCGGGTTCCGTGGCGTCGTCATCACCGATGATCTCTCGGGTGCGGCCCAGGTGCAGGCCTGGAGCCCGGGGGAGCGGGCGGTGCGGGCACTGCAGGCCGGGTGCGACATCGTATTGGTCTCTGCCTCCCCGCAGCAGATCCCCGAGATGGTGGATGCGGTGGTGGAGCGGGCGCGCGCGGACGCGGACTTCGCGGCAAAGGTGCGCGCGTCCGCGGCACGGGTGCTCACACTGAAGGCGGAGATGACGCCGGCGGGCGGGTGAGCCTGCGCCCGCCCCCGCGCACCTGCCTCACTGTCAGAGGCGGCTTCCGACCAGCTCGGCCAGTTCCACCAGGCGGTTGGAGAATCCCCATTCGTTGTCGTACCACCCCAGCACCTTCACCTGGCTGCCGACCACCTCCGTGAGGGGGGCGTCGAAGATGACGGAGTGCGGGTTGCCGACGATGTCACTGGAGACGATCGGCGCCTCGGAGTAGGCGAGGTAGCGCGAGAGCTCGGGGGAGTCAGCGGCGGCGCGGAACGCCTCGTTGACCTCCTCGATGCTGGCGGGACGCGAGAGGACCGCCGTGAGATCGGTGATGGACCCGACGGGGACGGGCACACGGAGTGCGAAGCCTGTGAGCTTGCCCTCCAGCTCCGGGATGATCCGACCGATGGTGCGCGCCGCCCCGGAGGACGTCGGGATCGTCGACAGGGCGGCCGCGCGGGCGCGGCGCAGATCCTTGTGGGGGGCGTCGTGGAGCTTCTGGTCGGAGGTGTAGGCATGGACCGTGGTCATGAGGCCGCTCTCGATGCCGAAGGCATCATTGAGGACCTTGACCATGGGGGCCAGGCAGTTCGTGGTGCAGGAGCCGTTGGAGAAGACATCGGATGCCGCCACGTCGAGGTCGTCGGTGTTGACGCCTAGGACCAGCGCGGGTGCGTCGCCGGAGGCGGGCGCCGAGACGATGACCTTGCGCGCGCCGCCAGCGAGGTGGGCGCGGGCGGCGGCGGTGTCCGTGAAGTGTCCCGTGGACTCGATGACGACATCCGCTCCGACCTCACCCCAGGGGATGAGCGCGGGGTCGCGCTGGGAGAGGACCCGGATGCGGTGCCCCTGGACGTCGAGGTGGTCGCCCTGTGCGCTGACCCCCTCCAGGTGGCCGGAGATGGAGTCCCATTCCAGCAGATCGGCCAGGGTGGAGACATCGGTGAGGTCGTTGACGGCGACCACCTCGATGTCCGCGTCATTGGCCAGTGCGGCGCGCAGGAAGGTGCGCCCGATGCGTCCGAAGCCGTTGATGCCGATGCGTGTGGTCATGACTGCTCCTTGTGTGGGTGTTCGGAGTGAGCGGTCGGTGGTTCCGACCGTCGGGATCGTGCCGCGGACTCCAGCAGCGCGACCATGCCGCGCAGTGCCGAATCCATGGGTTCCTGGGATCCGCGTGCGCGGGAGAGGACGTAGCCGCCCTGGATGACGGCGGCGAGGGCGTCTGCAAGTTCGCGGGCGTCGAGGTCCGCTGGCAGTTCGCCCCCCTGGATGGCGGAGGAGGTGAGATCGGTCCACCGCTGTGCCATGGTGTCGAAGGCTTCGCGGACGATGCCCAGCAGCTCGGGGTCCTCCACGACCTGCGGATCCTGCGTCATGCGTCCGACTCGGCATCCCCGGGTCCCCGGGCGGGGGCGCAGCAGTCGATCCTCGATGTCGACGAGGGCGGGGCGCTCACCGTCGGGCTCGGGGTTCTCCGCCAGCGCAGCTGCCACATTGGCCCGCATGGCCTGGGCGGCGAGATCGTGCTTTCCGGAGAAGTGGTGGTAGAAGGAGCCCTGGCCGACCTCGGCGGCGGACATGACCTCGCGAGGGCTGGTGGCGGCATATCCCTTGCGCCACAGCAGGTCCGACATGGCGTCGAGGAGGCGGTGGCGGGAGTCGAGGGCTGTGGGATCCATGACCCAGAGTGTACATACCGGTAGTTACAGAATCAAGAGCGGTGCCGCCCCGCCCTCGTCGATGCCAGGGAGGGGGGAGTGCGCACGACACGAGGTCGACCTGCCGAAATGCACGCAACTGAGGCAGCGCCAGATATCCTCTCAGTGGGGAGCGGCACGTCGCAGCGTCGCCCGCCGCAATCGCGTCGGAGTCCGGGAACCGGGCCCGACCTGCGATCATGGTCTGCACCGTGGCGCGAGGAACGCGCCTGGCCGGAGGAGAGGTGTCCCAACTGGACGAGCAGGTGGGGGTGGCCGTCGCCGCGCCGCCCGGAGACGAGTCCGTGGACGCCGGGCGGAAGCCGTCCTCGGTGGAGGCAGACCGCAGACGGGACCGGCGGATCGTTCGTTCCCGCAACTACTTCCACTTCATCCTCTTCGCAGGCCCGAACATCGCGCTCATCCTGATGTTCATCTACTACCCGCTGGTGATGAACCTGCGTTACTCGGTGCTGGACTGGAGGCTCGGCTCGACCACCGCCCGCACCGTGGGCCTGGCGAACTACAAGGAGTTCTTCACCTCGCCCCACGGCCTCGAGGTCTGGCGTGTGACCCTGGTGTTCACGGTCTCCACCGTGGCGGGTGCCATGCTCCTGGGCCTGGTCATGGCATTGGTCCTCAACCAGAAGCTGCCGGGCAGGACTCTGGCGCGCACCGCGATCTTCTCGCCCTACGTGCTCTCCGGCGTGGGTATCGGCATGGTCTGGAACTTCATCTTCGACCCGCGCCTGGGGGTGATGCGCTACGCCTTCGAGTACTTCGGACGCACCTCACCCGAATGGTTCAACGACCCGAGCCTGTCGCTGCTCATGGTCATCATCGTCTACATCTGGAAGAACCTCGGCTACGCCGCCGTCATCTTCATTGCCGGTCTCCAGTCGATCCCCTCGGAGCTGCTGGAGGCGGCCGAGATCGACGGGGCGGGATCCGCGCGGAGGTTCTTCAGCGTGGTCCTGCCCCTGCTCAGCCCGACCGTCTTCTTCCTGACGATCACCATGATCCTCAACTCCATGCAGGCCTTCGACATCCTGCGGGTGATGACCCCGGCCGGCAACGGAACGAACACGATCATCTTCGAGATCTACCTGCAGTCCTTCGGGGCCTACCAGCGCGCCGGGTACGCAGCGGCCGTGTCCGTGATCCTCTTCGTCACCCTCTTCGCCATCACGGCCGTGCAGATGCGCTACGTGGAGAGGAAGGTGCACTACCAGTGAGCACCCGAACCGCACCTGACGTGACCGCTCCCACCGAGGTTGCCAGGGACCCCAGCGACTGGAGGAGGGCCTTCTCCAGGCAGAACCTCGCCGCAACCCTGTTCGCGGGGTACATCCCCATGATCCTGGCGCTGGTGATCATCGCGCTTCCCCTCTTGTGGATGGTCATCTCCTCCTTCAAGCCGGCCTCCGAGATCGTCACGGTCAACCCGACGTTCCTGCCTGCCGACCCGACCCTGGGCAACTACGCGACGGTGGCCGAGCGGGTGCCGCTGGCCAGTGCGTTCCGCAACTCCCTGGTGGTGACGGTGGTGGGCTCCGCCATCAAGGTGTTCCTGGCCATCACCACCGCCTACGCCCTGGTGTTCATCCGCATCCGCGGACGCAATGTCATCTTCCTGGGGATCCTGGTGGCGCTCATGGTGCCGCCGGAGGCGGCGATGCTGCCGAACTACATCACGATCGCCACACTGGGAGGTCGCAACACCCTGTGGGGCATCATCCTGCCCACCCTGGGTACGGCCTTCGGCACCTTCCTCCTGCGTCAGCAGTTCCTCACCCTGCCTCCCGGACTGCTGGAGGCTGCCGAACTCGACGGGGCGGGACACTGGCGGCGCCTCTGGCAGATCGTGGTCCCCGTGACGATCCCGACGATTGCGACGGTTTCCCTGGTGACGGTGGTCAGCGAGTGGAACTCGTTCCTGTGGCCCCTCATCATCACCGACAAGCCCGAGAGCATGACACTGCCCGTGGCTCTCAACCTCCTGCAGTCCCTGGAGTCCAACACGGGCAACTACGGGGTGCTCATGGCGGGTGCCGTGCTGGTCATCGCACCGGTCCTCGTCGTCTTCGCGGCCCTCCAGCGCTACATCGTCTCCGGTCTCACCCAGGGTGCGGTCAAGCAATGACGGCCCGACACAGTTGTCAGTCCACAGTGAAGTGAAAGGTCCACGACATGAGAGCACGAAGGATGAGGCGGCCTGTTGCCGCCGTCGCCACGACCGCCGCAGTCGCGCTGGCACTGGGAGCCTGCGGGGGCCCAACCGTCGACGGCGGTGACGCCACCTCCGGGGAGTCCGGGGAGTCCGGGGCCGATGCAGGCACCGACTGGAGCTCGGTGGAGCCGGCCAAGGAGATCACCTTCTGGTCCAACCACCCCGGTGGGTCCCTGGACGTGGAGAAGGAACTGGTCGCCGCCTTCGAGAAGGAGAGTGGCATCACGGTCGAGTTGGTGACGGCCGGGGCGAACTACGCGGAGGTCTCCCAGCGTTTCCAGACCGCCCAGACCAGTGGTGACCAGGGGGACCTCGTGGTCCTCTCCGACGCGAACTGGTTCAACGCCTACCTGGCCGGGTCCATCGCCCCGGTCGACGACCTGCTCGGCGCCGTTGACGTCGATCCCACCTCCTACGTCGATGCCCTCTACGAGGACTACCTCTACGACGGCAGCCACTTCGCGCTGCCCTATGCGCGTTCGACCCCGCTGTTCTACTTCAACAAGGCGCACTACAGGGACGCGGGGCTGCCCGAGGAGGCGCCCAAGACCTGGGAGGAGGTCAAGGAGTACTCCCTCAAGCTCAAGGAGGCGGGCCATTCCACCCCCTTCGGCTTCCCGCCCGAGGCGGAATACCCCGCCTGGACCATGGCGAACCTCGTGTGGTCCTACGGGGGTCAGTGGAGCAAGGAGTGGGACTTCACCACCGCGCACTCCGAGGCCACGATCCAGGCCCTGACCTTCGCCCAGGATGCGGTGAAGGACGGCTGGGCGACGGTGGTCTCCACCGCCCCCCAGACCGACTTCGCGGCAGGCGGTGCCAGCCAGGTCATCGCCTCCACGGGCGCCCTGGGCTCCACCCTGGACACCGCAGGCTTCGACGTCGGTGTGGGTTTCCTGCCCACAGGGCCATCGGGTGAGGAGAAGGTCGTTCCCACCGGCGGCGCCGGTCTGGCCGTCGCCTCGAAGTCGAGCCCCGAGCGTCAGAAGGCAGCCGCCATGCTGGCCACCTTCCTCACCAATGCCACCTCGACGGCGACCTTCTCCCAGGCCACCGGGTACCTGCCGGTGCAGAAGGACGCGGACATGTCCGCGGTCTACGCGGAACGGCCCCAGTTCGAGGTCGCCGTCAACCAGTTGGAACGCGCCCGGGTCCAGGACTTCGGGCGGGTGCTGTTGCCGGGTGGCGACATGGCGCTCGCGGGAGGGCTGACGAAGATCCTCGCCCAGGGGGCCGACCCCACCTCGACCATGGAGGAGGTCACGACACAGATGCAGACCCTCTATGACCGCGACCTCAAGGCAATCCTGGAGAAGTAGGCACGCGGGCGACCACGGGCCCCGTTCTCGCACCTGGAGGTGCGGGGGCGGGGCCTCGCCGCGTGCAGGGACGCGGCGCCGTCCTCGTGGATGCCCCGGCGCAGGCCAGCGGCAGCCCAATCGTGCGGCCAACAGGACCGTTCAACGGGCTGGCATCGGTCAGTGCCCAGGTCGCCGGGGGCGGGGCTTGGCCCGCGAGGTCGGCTCCGCGTGCAGCGGGTCCTCCGGCCAGGGGTGGCGGGGGTAGCGCCCCCGCAGCTGGGCGCGCACGTCATGGTAGGGCCCGGCCCAGAAGGAGGCCAGGTCCGAGGTGACCGCCACGGGTCGCCCCGCGGGGTCCAACAGATGCAGCAGCACCGGGACGCGCCCGTCGGCCACCCGGGGCGTGTCCACCCAGCCGAAGGCCTCCTGGACGCGTAGGGAGAGGATCGGGCGCCCGCTGGACCAGTCGACGCTGCGGTGCTGGCCGGTGGGGACCTCCAGGCGTTCGGGGGCCAGTTCCTCCAGGTGGGCGGCCTCGGGCCAGGGCAGCAGGGCGCGCAGCCCGGAGAGCGTGTCCACGCGCGAGAGCGCGCCGCCGCGGGCCAGCCGCCCCAGGTCCGCCCCCAGCCACCTGTCGAGCTGGGCGGCCAGAGCCTCCTCGGAGACATCGGGCCAGGGTTCGCCCAGCGCCTCATGGAGCACGGCCATGCGCTCCCGCAGTGAGCGCGCAGCCGCCGGCCAGGGCAGCAGGTCCAACCCCTCGCGTCGCAGGGCATCGCCGAGCACCTGCGCCCCGACCTCCTCAGGCACCTGCTGCAGGGCCCGCTCCGTCAGGTCGATCGCCCCCAGGGAGGTCACGGAATGCGCCTGTACGCGCCCTGCCCGCAACTGCGCCCGTGTCTCCTCATGGACGAGGGCGGCCCCCGCACGTTCGGCGTCCTCGCGCGCCAGGGGGACAGCTGCGTGGATGATGCCGTCCGCACGCCCGGCTCCGCGCTGGATCTGGGCGATGGCCAGCCACTCCTGGCCGGTCAGAGGGCTCCCCGGGGGAAGTGTCGCTCCGAGTCCGTCGGCCAGGAGGTAGCGGTCGGTGCCCGGTCGGCGTCGGGCGATCCACCCGGGGTGGGCCAGGGCCACAACCAGTGCCAGGGCGTCCTCGTCGCTGAGGTGGTGGCCCGAGGCACGGGGCCCCTTCGTGCTGGACGCTCCGGATTGCAGGAGGCGGGAGAGCCGTTGCTGTTGGTCATGGACCCGGTGCCGCAACATGGGATCGCCTCCTCCTCGGCCCAGTGAGCGTGCCAGTGAGGCGAGGTCGGCCCCGGGGGCACGCAGGTCCTCGCCCAGCAGCGCCACGAATCCGGCGGCTCGTCGCGCTCCGAGCTGGGGTGTCGCGTCGACCAGCGCACGGGCCAGGGGCGGGTCCAGGGGGAGTGCTGCGAGTTGACGGCCGAGGGAGGTCGCCCGGCCGCCCTCGTCCACGGCCCCCAGGGAAGCGAGACGTTGCCCGGCGGCTGCGAGTGAGCCCGCGGGTGGGCGGTCCAGGAGGGAGAGCCCGGACATGCCCGGGTTGCCCCACACCGCGCACTGGAGCAGGGCATCGGTGAGGTCGGCGGTGGCGATCTCGGGCAGGGACTGGGCGGGACGGCGCGCCCAGTCGGCCTCCGAGGTGCACCGCAGGGCAGGGCCCGGGCCCAGGCGGGCGGCGCGCCCGGCACGCTGCTCGCAGCGGGCGCGCGAGGCCTGGACGGTGACGAGCATCGGGATGCCGCGGGCCACGTCCGTGCGGGGTTCGCGCGAGAGACAGGCGTCGACGACGACGCGGACCCCGGGCACGGTCAGCGAGGATTCCGCGACTGCGGTGGACAGGACGACCCGGCGGCGCGGGCCCGGACCGGAGAGGACGCGGTCCTGCTCCGCTGCGGGCAGGGAGCCGTGGAGGGAAAGGATCTCGACATCGAGGGTGTCTGCCTGGTGCGTGAGCAGGCGGCGCACCTGGTCGACCTCGCGGGCACCCGGCAGGAAGACCAGGACGTCTCCGCTGGTGGTGGACAGCGTGCGCGTGATCGTGCGGGCCACGTGGCCGAGGAACTCCCGGCGGACGACGACACCGCCGGTGGCGGGGGAGACACCCAGCGGCTCGGCGCCCCGCGGGGGTGTGGCCCAGCGCAGGTCCAGGGGATGGATGCGGCCGGGGACTTCGAGGAGGGCGGGGGC